>CAZJOB010000217.1:0-6228 GCA_964547435.1 uncultured Desulfatiglans sp.
CGCATATTAAGAATTGACAGAAAAATAGAATAGTATTAGGGTATTCAAAAAAAATTGATACAGGGGGATGAATCCATGGTAAACAGAATCATTACAATGTGTACCCTTCTTGCTGTGCTTATGATCCTGGTTTCGTGCAGCAGGCAATCAGAAATTAAGGACTCAGTTGAAGATAAACCAAAAAGTCCGAATATCCTTCTAATTATTGGCGATGACATCGGCTTTGACGCCACAACCGGTATGTATCCGGGTTTTATCGAAGGGTTAGTTGAGCAATATGGGCCGTCGGGACACAATCATGCCGACTATAAAATGATTGACGGCCGTCCTGCATCCACTCCCACACTCAATTCACTTGCCCAGGCAGGCATGAGGTTTACCCAGGTCTGGACTCAGCCGTTCTGCTCTCCCACACGCTCATCGCTTCTAACCGGGCTTTACGCAGCAAAAACAGAGGTGCTTGATTACACACATTACCTGACACAGAATCATCACTCCTTTGTCCGGGACCTGAAAGAAAAGGGCGGTTACAGCACAGCGGTATTTGGAAAGTGGCATATGGCGGGTCTTGGAGTCTATCCGGGAATGAAGCCAAAAGAGGCAGGATTTGATCTGTTTCGCGGCAATCTCCATGGCGGAGTAACCACCTATTATGAATGGGATTATCATGTGCAGGACAGCACCACCCCTGCCTCAGAGTATCGCACTGAGGAAGCACCTGTTCGATCACTGCCGGGAATCGAGCCGACCACATACGCGGCTGTAGTGAAGACTGCCGATGCCATTGAATGGATAACCGAACAGGAAAAGAACAATCCCGACAAACCCTGGTTTGCATGGCTGGCCTTCAACCTCTCCCATATTACCGGAAAACAGGAACCGAATCCGATGATTGTGCCGAATATCGACACCCTGGATGAGACTTCTCGTAAGGAGATGGAGGCCTGTGGAGGGACTTTCGGCTCGGCCAATGTAGGCGACTGCTCATCAGAAGCGCTTATGAGGGCAATGACCAATTCCATGGATACCATGATCGGCCGGGTGCTCGATGTTGTCGATTCACTGGATAAAAATACCTACGTTATTTATCTCGGCGACAACGGCACATGGATGTTCGGCCCCAAGCGCGAGTTTATAGATAATATGTACATAACAAAGCGGGGACGTAGCAAGGGCACGGCCTATGAAAGCGGCGTCCGCGTGTCAATGGCTGTCCGCGGACCGCGCATCAAGGCAGGCGCTCTCAGCAACGAGCCGATCCATAACGTGGATCTGTTCTCCACAATTCTGGAACTGGCCGGTCTGGATGTTCCGAAAATGGTCCCCAACAGGACAGGCGACAATACCGTCGCCCTTGACGCTGTCTCATTTACTCCGGTTCTTTTTGATGGCGCAAGCGGGCTGCGCGATCCCAATAAAGACTATCTGCTTTCAGAGACCATAAACCCCGTGATGAACAACCTTCGTCAGGTCGGGGCGCGGAACGCGACTTACAAGCTTATCTGCAATGAAAACACGGAAACAGAAAGCTGCACATTCTACAACCTCATAGATGACCCGATAGAGGAGTATCCGCTGCCGAAGCCGGAAAACTGCGCAAAATACGAAGATGGAACCTGGACCCCTGCCAATCCTGAGTGGCATTTCTGCTGTCTTAAGGAGGTCATCGACAAGGAATCATTTTTTGCGCTCCCCAAGTTTGAAAGAAAACTTCCGCCGGCCAACCGGCAGTAATGGTTTAAAATAGCGTCCATTCAAAAACAGGAGTTTTTGAATGGACGCTTTCAGCATTCACAGACAGTTTATGGCATTAATAATAAAGCTTTAGCTGACTGCTGGAAGCTTCATTCATGATTTTGCCGCTTTCATAGCGGGTTTTCTGCCAAAAAAAATATCACACCGAAGCAACACTTTTTCCGTCAGGAGGAAGAAATGAAACATCTCATATTCGCAGGTCTGTTCGCATTGCTGATTATTGTTTTTATACCATTAACCGCTGTATCGGCAGACAGAGATGATATACCCTCTGTTCTGGAACCATGGGAAAAATGGGTGCTTCATGAAATGGAGGACCATTTCTGCCCCACTCCGTATAATAATGGCAGTGAGTTTATGTGCGTATGGCCCTCACGGCTCACTCTTGACCTGGATTCAAAGGGCGGGCAGTTTTCACAGCAGTGGGTTATCTATAATGATGCACAGATATCCCTGCCCGGCAATTCCAATACATGGCCCTTTGATGTGAAGATCGACGGCAGGGAGGTCCCTGTTATCAGCGTGAGAGGCATTCCATCGGTCTTTATTAAAGCCGGAAAGCGCACCATCAATGGAAGATTCATGTGGAATGACATTCCCGAGATGATAAATATACCGGAAAAGAGCGGCCTGGTAACCCTTAAGATAGACAAAGAGCAGGTCAAAAATCCCCTGCTTGACAATGCGGGCCGCCTCTGGCTGCAGAACAGAAAGGGTGTGAGAGCGGAGGAAGACCGTCATGATGTAAAGATGTTCCGAATGATCGAGGATGACATCCCCGTGATGATTCATAACCTCATAAGACTGTATGTCTCCGGTCAGGCGCGTGAGATAAGGCTTGAGGGGGTTTTGTTCAGGGACACTGTGCCGGTAAAGATAAAAAGTCCTCTTCCTGTCCTTGTTGGTGAAAACAGGGAGATACTGATTCAGGCCAGACCGGGTCAATGGGATATAAATATCATCACCAGATCCTCTGGGCCAATTGACCGGCTTGGTCCCTTTGAGCCGGCATTCGGACAGGAGATATGGGCATTCAGCGCCAGAAACCATCTTCGCATGGTAAAGATAGAAGGAGTTCCGGCTATTGACCCTGGACAAACCGAGTTGCCTTCAGAGTGGAAAGGGTTTCCCTCTTACCTGATAAACGCGGGCGACACAATGGAATTTAAAGAGGTGAGAAGAGGAGATCCTGATCCTGCCCCGGACCAGATTCAACTGCAAAGGACATGGTGGCTGGATTTTGATGGCAGGGGTTACACTATAAAGGACAACATCTCCGGAACCATGAGCAGACAGTGGTTTCTCGCCGTGAACCCTCCCACCATGCTGGGCCGTGTCTCAATAGACGGCGCGGATCAGCTCATTACCGGTCATGGAAGTGAAAATAAATCCGGTGTCGAACTTCGCAAGGGGTACCTCAATCTTGAGAGTGAATCCCGTCTTGAACGAACAGGCGGCGTTGTTCCGGCGGTGGGCTGGGATCATGACATGCAGTCCCTTTCCGGCACACTGAACCTTCCTCCGGGATGGCGGCTTTTCGCGGTAAACGGGGTTGATTCGATGCATGGAACATGGCTTCAGAAATGGAATCTCCTTGATCTGTTTCTGGTGCTTATAATCTCAGTGGCGGTCTTCAAGCTGTGGACCCCCGGAATGGGACTGCTGTCGCTTATAACACTTATATTAATCTACCATGAACCGGGGTCGCCGCGTATCGTATGGATACATATACTTGCGGCAACAGCGCTTCTACGATTCTTCAAGGAAGGCTGGTTCAACAAAATACTGCGGATATGGCGTGTCTTATTCGTAATTGTACTGTTGGTAATAACGATTCCATTTATTGTTCAGCAGGCCCGGCTCGGTATATATCCGCAGCTTGAACCAGGGGCATATTCACATGCCTATATGCTGCGGACCATGTCAAAGTCCGTGGGCGAAGCGCCGGCGTTGGAAATGGAAAGGCAGAGAATAGCATCACGTCCAGGGGTGGCTATGGAGATGGACAAATCAGCGGAATTCGCACTGGAGGAATCCCGTGTCGCCTCATACAAGCAGAGCAAAAATATAATGCTGCAGGATCCCAATGCCCTTATTCAGACAGGGCCGGGTCTGCTCAAGTGGCAATGGAACTCATTTCCAATGCAATGGAACGGGCCGGTGGATTCGGACCAGAAAATCAGGCTGTGGCTTGTTTCACCCTTTGCAAACATGATTCTGGCCTTTATTCGGATTATACTGCTGGCTGTTCTCGCATTGTTCCTGACAGATCTTAAGGGTTTCAAGATATCGGGAATTAAAAAGGCGATCCCTTCGCTCCTTGTGATCCTGATTATGATTCCGGGACTGGCAAGGGCGGAGACAGCAACCGGCGCCTATCCGCCTGCTGAGATTCTTGCCGAGCTTAAGGAGCGTCTGCTGGAAAAGCCCGAGTGCCTGCCTTTCTGCGCGGACAGTCCATCAATGAAGCTTTATATGGAAAAAGAAAACCTGCGAATTGTATTCAGGGTGCATGTGGTCGCAAAAACAGCAGTGCCGCTTCCGGGCTCTTCCGATATGTGGCGACCGGATGCCGTGATGCTTGATTCCGTTCCTGCTGATGTTATTCTGAGAGACAATAAGGGCACATTATGGATTCTCGCGCCTGAAGGAATACATGATGTTATATTGAGCGGCGGAACCATGCCCGGCAATGAACTCCAGATATCTTTTCCCATGAGACCTCACAAGGTGTCAATAGAAGGCAAAGGATGGTCTGTTCAGGGGATTGACAGGGAAGGGCGCGTCGAAGGAAGCATTCGACTGATCAGGATAAAAGAGGATAAAGAAGAAACAGGAGGCATTGGATCAACTGTTGTTCCTCCTTTTTACCATGTTGAAAGGGTTCTGTCTCTGGGACTTGACTGGCAGGTTATCACGACCGTGAATCGTATTACGAACCCCGATTCTCCTGTTGTGGTGTCTGTTCCGCTTATAAATGGGGAATCGGTGATAACCGGAGGCATAAGGGTGGAAGAAAGAGAGGCCGTTATTCATATGGCTGCCGGTGTAAGCAGTGTGCAATGGACTTCCACGCTTAAACCTGATGAGATAATTTCTCTAAAGGCCCCTGAGTCCGTGCCGTGGACCGAGACATGGATACTGGATGCGAGTCCCATTTGGCACTGTGAGTTCTCAGGAATTCCGCTTATTCACCATCAGGATAATACAGGGCAGTGGCGGCCTGAATGGAAACCATGGTGGGGCGAAGAGGCGTCTATAAGAATATCCCGGCCCGAGGCGATTCCGGGCAGGTCATTAACAGTGGATAATGTGAGTCTCAGGCACACTCCCGGAAAGAGAATAAGCAGATCCGTGCTTGATATGACTGTTCGAAGCAGCCAGGGAGGACAGCACAAAATAACTCTACCAGAAGGGGCAAAGCTTCAGAGTGTAACCATTTCCGGCAGGAGTCAGCCTATCAGTCAGCAGGACCGGGTTGTTTCTATTCCGGTAAATCCGGGAAGTCAGGACATAAGCCTCGAATGGCAGAAGGAAACCTCCTCCATGACCATGACTCTCACTCCGCAGGCGGATATCGGCGCTGAGGCGGTAAACGCGGATGTATACTTTGAGATGCCCCGGAACAGGTGGATACTGCTCGCCTGGGGACCGAGACTCGGGCCAGCGGTGCTTTTCTGGAGTTATCTTATTGTCATAATACTGGCGGGAATTCTGCTGGGAAAGGTAAAAATTACGCCTCTGAAGACAGGGGCCTGGCTGCTGCTTGGTCTTGGCCTTACCCAGGTTTCACCCCTCACGGCGATCATTATAGCAGGATGGTTTCTGATAATGGGAATAAGAAAAGGCTCATTTCCTGTCAGAGGAAATATTCTGTTCAACCTTTCGCAACTGGTACTGGTAATATGGTTTATCTCTGCCATGATCGGCATCTGGTTTTCAATAAAAAGGGGTCTTCTTGGAATACCTGATATGCAGATCGCAGGCAATGGGTCTACAGATTTTCTTTTGCACTGGACCCAGGACCGCATATCCTCACTAATGCCTGAATGCGGCGTCCTCTCCCTGAATATATATGTATTCAAGGGGCTGATGCTGCTCTGGGCACTGTGGCTTTCTTACTCCCTTATTCTCAAATGGCTCCCGTGGGCATGGGGCTGTTTTAACGATGGGGGAATATGGAAAAAGAATATGTGGAAAAAGGAGAAAAAATCAGGAATGAACGAGACCGGGACCATTTTACCTGAAAATGAACAAAAGGATTAATTGATGGTCTCGTAAAGTCATAAATCGTAATATTTTGTCACCCCGGCGAACCGACGTCGCGCCGAAGCAGCGCTATGTCGCGTCTCGCGAAGGCGGAAGCCGGGGTCCAGTAATTTCAGGCACTTATGGATTCCGGAATCCTGGCTACGCCAAGGCTACGACCCGGCAGGCCCCGAAAACAGCATCGGGATTTTCAACAAGTTCCGG
>CAZJOB010000218.1:0-1694 GCA_964547435.1 uncultured Desulfatiglans sp.
TGACTGGTTATACATATCCTGACATAGGCATGTTCGAGATGGATGGAATAATAAACAGGTCGGAAAAAGTCCCCGGGTCCACAGGAACCGGTATAGCGCCGGAGGATCTTTATTACAGCGTTGAAGAAGGCTATGCCAACCTGGGTCTGGCAGGCGGCTTTGAGGGAACAGGGCAAATAAATACAAGTCCCTCTGAATCATACCGGGGGTCTTATGCCTTGTATGGTATACCAGGTCAGCCCTGGGGAGTTTACAGCGGCGAGATCTACGGCAGTTTTGAAAATCCCGGGTTGAAGTCTGCATGGAATTCAAAGACAGGTGGCTGGTGGGAATCACCGGATGGTTCTGTGGGATTTGTTCTTGCCGACACATCCGGCACATGGGATAGCGGCAGGCTTTCCGCAGCCATGAACGGTAGGTTTATAACCGAGACGCTTCTGGGAGATATCTCAGGTGATATTCTTGGCACATACAGTGGAACAACAGAAGGTCTGTGGGAGGCGGTAAGCCTTGGAACATACATTGGGGCTGATCTGAAGTTTCTCGGCGCCCTGGATGCTGAAATAACTCATGCAACCAGAAAGAATTCAGGAGATTATTATACTGCAACAGGATACGGCGATTACGAATACTGGTACTACGAAGACAATACTTCAGGGTATGCCTACTTAGCTGATCCTGAAACAGGTTACTATACCAGCATTAACTATTACAGCGATGGAGAGAAAAGAACATACGATTCATATACAGGCGAATATACATACGAAGAATGGAACCCGGGCGTGGACAGCCTTGCATCTTTAATAAGCGAATCACCCCCTGCTGTTTCGGGTTATGAGTGGTCAGGATATTCGGAAAGCTATGTTGTCCCAAACAGTTCCGATAGTCTTCTGGGACTGCTTGGAGGGACAACATCCCTATGGACCGAAAGTGTCATACCATTTACCCTGATGGGTTCCTACGATTACTATAGTCCGGGAGAAAGCATATGGCATAGCTATCTTGATAGCTGGAACTCCATTGATGAAACATACACCACATATGACGGCGGGGCCTATTACGGGGACATGGCCGGCATCAGAAAGGATGACTCTCTGGAAGGCAGGCTGATTGCCCTCTATATCGCGCCCGACGGGAGCGCCGGATACCTGAAAGGAAGTATGTCAGGCTCTAGTTACCCGTCTATTGAGATGTTTGAGATGGATGGGACAATCAACCGTGCTCCAAAGGCGACCGATATCGGAATCGCTCCTGAATATTTGGAAGACTATGTCTCAGAAAACTGGACTGATATGATGCTTTCCGGTGATTTCGAAGGCACGGGTTCAATTAAGAATGTAATGGATACATCCTATTACCCATTACTCCAATATTACAGCGATAATTATGTAATGTCCGGCATAGCAGGTCAGCCCTGGGGCATATACAGCGGCGAGATGTATGGGGCCTTTGAAAACCCCGGTGAAAAAACTGTATGGAATTCCCGAATAGGCGGTTCAAGCTGGTTTCCGGGGGAAATCATGTACACCTATGTGGAAGGCGGTAATATTCGGACAGGCGCAGAGTCAGGCAGTGTTGACTACGAATACAAGGATGACAACAGTTATGGGTACAGGTATGTCATGAGCGATACGGAAGACTATTATATCGATTATAACAGCCTGGTGGGGAGAAAGCGGCAGTAGCAGTGGCAG
>CAZJOB010000218.1:1704-6211 GCA_964547435.1 uncultured Desulfatiglans sp.
CCTGGGACCCTGTAACAGAGAATATTCGGGATATAGTCACAGCAGTTCCATCGGAATGGGGATCTGAATGGGAGAATTCCTATGAATATCTTGATCCCTATTATTATGATCACCAGGGGTATATACTGGCTAATACATCAAGCACATGGACGGGCGGTAAACTCAGCGCATCCATGAGCGGCCGGTTTATCAGCGAAACTCTTCTGGGCGATATTTCAGGAGAAATTCTCGGTACATACAGCGGAACAACAGAAGGGTTGTGGGAGGCAGTGAACCTGGGCGCGTGGGAAGGTACAGCCCTGAAATATGCCGGGGATTTCAATACACCCATTTCTCACGCGGTAAAGGTTTACGAAGGATCATATTCCGCCGGATCAACCGGTTTATATTCCTATTCCTATAACGGAGACAATTCTGCAGGTTATGTTGAATATACTGATCCGGAAACAGCAGAAAACAGCTATACTTATTATTACTCCGACGGTACCAAGGATACATACAATTCATCAACAGAACAATACACGACAGGGGCATGGACCCCGGGTGTTGATGATCTCGCATCTCTCATAAGCGCTACGCCCCCGGTTGTTACAGGCTTTACATGGGAGGGATCTTCAGACAATTATCTTACAGTGAATGAGGTAAGCGATGCCAGTTATCTCAACGGTCTGATGGGTGGTATCAAATCGCTATGGACCGGAACGAATATCCCTGTCACACTGATGGGAACCTATGGTTATCATCATTACAGCGACAGCATCTGGTCTGCTTTCATACAAAGCCGGAACTTCAAAGAAGGTGACTACATATACACTACATATGACAACGGCGCCTACTACGGGATTATAAACGGGATTGACTATAAGAGCGGAGAGGAGCTTTCCCTGGAAGGCAATATTAAGGCCCTGTACATAGATCCGGCTGGAAAGGCGGGATTTCTTGTCGGATCAGTGGCTGGATCAGCCTATTCCGATATCTCCATGTTTGAGATGGACGGGACAATCAACCGCTATAATATGGTTGATGCTACGAAACTGGGATTGACAGCCGCTGAACTTTCATCATCGGCATATCCTACCTGGTTCCCTCTGACCGGATCAGGAACCTTTGAAGGCGGAGGCATAATGAACATCCCGAGCTTTTATAAAAACCAGGGGGACTCAATGTCCATTGAGGGTGAGGATTGGGGAATATGGGCCGCAACAGGATATGGGGAATACAGCGGAGCCACCTCTGACGACTGGGCCATGTCCGGTGAGTACATGACCTCATACTATTTACAGAGAATGGAGTCGGTAGGCTCAAAATGGTCTGACGGCAAGGTAGCGGCAGATGTTGCCGGCGCCTGGGTAAATATAGGCAATGTACAGACAGGCATTTTAGGCGGCGAACTCGATGGAACATTTAATCCGGCAGAATACACATGGGAGAATGTATCATCGGGCGCCTGGATGGAGACAAGCATATTCCTCAATATGGCGGCGACCGAGGCAGGCAGGGCTACTCTTGAGGCATTAAACATTCCTTGTGTCGAAATAGGCAAGACAACCCTGGCAGGGACAGACGGAACCATAACTGTCAACATGAATGATGTTGCCTACTTTGCCTATTCTACAGGGGCTGATCCGCGCATCTGGGCAACAGGCGATGTAAACGGAAATTTTTCATCAACCCCTGTGGCCGGCGCAACATCCGTGAACCTCACAAGCTCATCAGGCGGCACGCTTTCTGCCACCTTTGATATAAATGTGTGGGAAAGTAATATATGGGAGGCAGGCATTGATGGAAGCGGAACTCTTAATCGGACCGATATAACCGGAACAACAGCTATAGAGTTCACGGGTGATGCCACAGGAAATTATACGGGCGATACAAGCGGCGAATTTTCCGGGACAGGAGCAGGAGTAGTAAAATAGACAAATTTTAAATAATATATTAAAACTGAATACCCCGCCGAAAAAAGCGGGGTATTTTCACAGGAAGAGTAAAACCTTAACAGGTAAAGCAATTTCTATAACAATAATATTATATGGTTTTAATGTGAAAGGAGACTATTAAAATGAAAAGGATTTTTACCCTTACAGCACTGGCAGTGATTATGGCCTTTCTTCCCGCATTCGGGGCATCAGCCGCTGAGGTCAGGATCGGTGTTATAGACACTCAGAGGATCATAATGCAGTCAAAGACCACCATGGAACTCCGGGCTAACTTTTTAAAAGAACTGGAGGGAAAAAGAAATGAGCTCCTTGAGAAACAGAAAGAAGCCCAGATGCTGGAAGAAGAATTAAAGACCAAAGGCGCTGAAATGACCCTTGATACAAGAAGAGATAAGGCTGACCTGCTTTCCAGAAAGATCAAAGAACTGAACAGGATGAAGGAAGAGATAGAGGCTGAAGCAAAGAGAAAAGATGACGAATTGAGCCGAAAGTTTTTAAGAGAAATCGGGGATATACTCAAAGATTTTCAGAAAAAGGAAAAATATACGATTATCTTTGAGAAAAGCAATATCGTAGCAAATGATGATGCTATAGATATTACCGAAAAAATAATAGAGCTATATGATTCAGGGAAATAATGAAGTTTCTTAATATTCTTTATAAAATCAGGCAGGCAGCAGGAAAGAAATGCTGCCTGCCCTGTTTTATCAAAGAATGTTGTTTTGTATAATAAAGCGATGCCGATAATAAAAATAATCAGGATAATTATAATCTTAAGTGTAATGGTTGCTTTTCCTGTCATATCTTCGGCTGACACTGATAAAACACCGCTTTCAATTCTTAAAAAATATATCATTGAGTATAACCTGAAAACCCTTGAAAAAAACCGTATGGACGGCTCCTGCCGAGGTGAACAGGGCATCCTGATGATAAGGCCTGACATTGCGGAATCATTCGGAATGAAGGTGGTTTCGGATGAAGACTACTTGGAATCAAAAAGGCTCTTTAAAGAGGCAAAAGATCTTCTTAAAAAGGTAACGAAGACTTTGGCCTCCAGGGGCAGTAAACTGTCATCGGATCATCAGGCCCGGAACATCCTCGATGATTATCTTCAGTATCGAAATAAGATGGATTCAGCCAAAAAGAAACTGGCTGATCATCTCTCCCGGATTGATCCGAACGAGGATGAAAGATTAAATAATTCCATATGTGAGGATGTCCTGGACCGGCTGCTGGCTGAAAGTCTGATCAAGACCAATAACAGATTGCGGGATGGGCTGGGATATTTTTTTAATATTTGCAGGGAAACAACAGACCAGGGCTATTCGTTAACATCTGAAAATATCCGGTTTGTAAATCATGTGTATAACGGATTTTTAAAAGACGCGTCTGAGGATGATCTTAAAAATTTTGATCTCGATATGGACACTGGCTATTATAATTCCTCAGGAGAGGATAAATGGAAAGAAATTATTAAAAAAGACCTGGCGGATTTCATACCCATAATAGAAGCGGAGATCAATAAAACAGCGGATCAAATTTACAGGGTGGATCCCCTGCTATTTATATCCCTCATGAAAAGAGAATCGGCATTTAACCCCTGTGCTGTTTCCAGTGTCGGCGCTGCCGGTTTAACACAGATCATGCCGGTAACCGGCAGGGACCTCGGCCTTAAGAATATTTATATGCCTGAGTATTTTGATGAGGCCACATCTCTTCTCAAAAAGGAAAGGGACCTGAGAAGCCAGGTAAACGCTGAATTGATGAAGATAAAAGAAAATTCTGACCTGCCCCACGCTAAAAAGGCATATAATCTGATGCAGAAATCCCTAGATCTGGGGGACAGGCGGAAAAAACTTTTCGATAAGTACAAAAGCGAACTCTTAAAGGATAAGACCGATGACCGGCTTCAGCCCGCTAATGCGATAAAATACGGGCTACTCTATTTTGCCGAGCTATTAAAGAAACAAAATGGCGATATCAGCCTGGCGCTTGCGTCATATAATGCGGGCCCCCACAGGGTCAGGGAATATGGCGGGATACCTCCCTTTGATGAAACAGTCGGCTTCAGGAACGCGGTATTAAAATACTACAGGGACTACCTTGAGATGATGGAAACGAGAGATAATTAGTGCTTACCTGTTCAATTTATGATGATATTCCTCAACCCAGTTAAGCCAGATCTTCTTTCGGTTCTGAAATTTATAAAGTATTCTGTCGAAATTCTTTGACAGCTCGATATCAAAAATTCTTTTTTTTGAAAATAGAACAAGCTCTTTTTCAAGTCCTTCCCAATCGGGTAATTTACTCTCAAGGCCGTTATAGTACTTATAAAAATCCTGATGCATCTGTTCTATTCTTCTGTCAAAGGCGTTTATGCTGTTTCTGATCTCATTGTTGTTTTTAGAAAGCTGCATGTAAACCATCCTTTAATTTTTTTTTAATAATAGCAAGTCAGGTTTTTTATTCAAGAAATATCTCTTCTATCCAGCTTGACAATCGTTCGTAGATGGGAAAATATAAAAAAAACTAGGCGCAGGGCGCAGGGTTCAAGGCGCAGGGTATAAGGC
>CAZJOB010000219.1:0-2030 GCA_964547435.1 uncultured Desulfatiglans sp.
TCGGGAATAAATCCCGACCCTACTAAAAACAGATGTATTCATGACCGAGGAAGCCAGTCATGAAAGGCGAGTGGATATTGCAATACCCGAAAAAAGGCGTCGGGACAGGTCTCGAATGGGGCGCAGGAGAATGTTCGCGGTATTTTGATTAAATCCCCCTATGTCCCCCTTTGCGAAAGGGGGAAAAAGAGGGTGGTGCTTTGCGGAAAGGAAAAAATGAACGTCCAACATCGAACGTCCAACTTCGAACTTTGAATTAAAAGGCTATGGATTCCCACCGGAGTTTATCCCGGACTTGATTCGGGGCGGGAATGACGGCTTGATGGGTTGATTCGGGGGTCGGTGCCCCGGAATGACAGGCTTGATGCGCAAGTCGCAAGGTGAAAAACGATGAACGTTCAACATTGAACATTGAACGTCGAACTTTGAATTAAAAGACGATAGAATAAGAAGAAAGGCGTATACGCCGTCGTCAAAAACGTTCGGAATTTAGACGGGATCAATGTGATTTATGGGATGGTTTTAAAAGAGGTTTTAAAAAGGTTTTTAACAATAATCCAGTAGATCCTGTAAATCCTGTCAAAAAAATGGATTCCGCGATTCCCGATAACAGCATTCAGGATTTTAATCAGGTCTATGTATAAATGAATATTATTACACCTGTAAAAAACAATAATTGACTTATAATTACAATGATGTTTTATTATTCAAAAAGGAAAAAGAGTATGAAAAGGGTTATTTTTTATTTATTTATATTTATTTTTGCAGGGTGTTCCTCTGCTGATAAGGCTGATGTTGAAAACAATATTATCACGATGTCGACAACAACCAGCACTGAAAATTCCGGGCTTCTGGATGTTCTGCTTCCGGAGTTCAAAAAGGATACAGGCATAGAGGTAAAGGTTATTGCAAAGGGAACTGGCGCCGCGATAAAGGATGGCATTGACGGCAACGTGGATGTAATATTTGTACACGCTCTTGAACAAGAAGAAAAATTCGTCTCAGACGAATACGGCGCCTATCGTCTGAGTGTTATGTATAATGATTTTATAATTATTGGGCCTGAATCTGATCCCGCGGGAATAACAGGAATGAAAGATTCTGCCGCGGCCCTGAAAAGGATTGCTGAAAGCCGGTCTTATTTTGTATCAAGGGGTGATGACAGCGGGACGCATATAAAGGAGCAGCAACTCTGGGAACAGGCAGGTGTTACATTACAAACAAAGAACACAACGATAGTAGCGAACGGAAAAAAGTCTGTTCTTTCTTTTAAATCCCCGGAAGGCCTTGATGAATATTATTTTTCAATAGGGCAGGGTATGGGCAAGGCCCTGACATATGCAGAGGAAAAACAGGCATACACCCTTACGGACAGGGGGACATACCTGAAATATAAATACGGCAGGGACCAGGGGCTGGATCTTATTATAATGGTGGAAGGCGACCCCGGGCTTTTTAATCCCTATGGCGTTATTCCCGTTAACCCTAAGAAGCATCCTCATGTAAAGTTTGATCAGGCTGAAAGGTTTGCTAAATGGCTTGTCTCGGAAAAGGCGCAGAGGCTGATCGCCGGATATAAGATAGAGGGACATCAGGCGTTTTTCCCGGACAAACTGATAATAAACGTCCAAAGTCCAACTTCCAGCATCGAACGCTGAATGTTGAATTTTGATATAAAAAAGCATGGAAAAAACAAGACGAGGTTCTATTTTTTTCCAATGTGCAACATCCGGATTTTTTTAAGTCCCAATGACATAGAGACATGACATTTCTTCTTGACAGCCTTTATTCGGCATTACTGCTGATCCGGTCCCTTGACAGGGAAATGCTGGAGATAATATTCGTTTCACTAAGGTTGAGCGTTTCTTCCACCTTTATTGCATCTGTTATCGGAATCCCTCTGGGACTTTTCATTACCCTCAATGAATTCCGTGGAAAACGTTTTACAATAACCTGTCTGAACACTCTTCTTGCCATGCCCACTGTCGTGGTAGGAGTGCTTGTCTATTCATTTATCTCCAGGAAGGGAT
>CAZJOB010000219.1:2040-6207 GCA_964547435.1 uncultured Desulfatiglans sp.
TATTCGGTTCTCTGGATCTGCTTTATACACAGAAGGCGATAATCATTGGTCAGGTTTTTCTGATCATCCCCATGATAACCACATATTCGATATCGGCAATAAGCCGGATTGATGACCGGTACCGAAAGACAGCGCTTACGCTCGGAGCAGGCCCTGTCCAGGCAGCATGGGTTATTGTGCGTGAGGCAAGGTTCGGGATAGTATCAGCGATTATTATTTCATATGGAAGAGTAATCGCCGAAGTGGGCATAAGCATGATGCTTGGCGGCAATGCAAAGGGGTTCACCAGAACAATGACAACTGCAATGGCGCTGGAATATGACAAGGGCGAATTTGTGCTGAGTATAGCGCTTGGAATAGTGCTTCTGATGATAAGCTTTGCGATTAATATACTTTTTCATTATTTTCAGGGAAAGACTCGTATCTGACATGCTCTATAATTTGAAAAGACTGATAAAAAGCTTTGATGAAAGAATCGTTCTCGATATAAAAAATCTTTTGATCGAGAGCAACAGGATAATGTGTATCCTGGGTCCGAACGGGTCAGGAAAGACAACCCTCATGGAAATACTTGCCTTTATTTCTACACCCTCGAAAGGAGAAATACTGTTTAAAGAAAAGATGGTGTCCTTCAGCAGTTTGGATCTGGTCTCAATCAGGCAAAAAGTGGTTCTTGTGCAGCAGAAACCCATTCTATTCACCGCAAGTGTAAGAAAGAATGTTGAATACCCTTTAAAGATCAGAAAGGTAAAGAAAGACCGTCGCGATAAGGTTGTCGATGATCTACTGGAAATGGTAGGCATGTACGAATTCAGAGATGCGAAGGCGCATAAACTTTCAGGAGGTGAAACACAGCGTGTCGCAATCGCGCAGGCACTGGCATGTTTTCCGGAAGTTGTACTGTTTGATGAGCCGACTTCAAGTGTTGATGTTGAAAATCAGTATATTATCGAACGAATAATAAAGGATATAAATAGGGAAAAGAAGATATCTGTAATCTTCACAACTCATGACATGATTCAGGCCTCAAGGATAGCGGATGAAATTGTATTTCTGTATGACGGGCAGATTGCCAATTCAATACATGAGAATATATTCAGTGTGAAAATCGGATGTGAGGGAGACAAAAAATACTGCTATCTGCCTCAGGGGATAAAATTAGGCATAATTTCCAAAAGGTCCGGCCCTGCCCGCATCTCGATTGATCCGTCAGGGTTGTCTCTGCAAAGAAAGGATAGCATTTTATCGGAAAATGAAAATCGTTTTAAGGGTAAATTGATTCAGCTCACAGACCAGGGGAGCAGGGTAAGAGCATTGATTGACATTGGTTTACCCATAAGCGTCCTTATGGAATATGATAAGTTTAATGTTATTAATCCCGGTGTGGGAATGGAAGTGTGTCTTGAGATTCCCGGAGACAGTATTAAGGTTATCTAATGGAGGAATAATACTCATGGAAAAAAAGGTAATGATGAATACAAAGCAGGTGGCGGAGTTTCTGGATATTAATGAAAAGATGGTCTATTCCCTTATAAATGAAAAGGGGCTTCCGGCCACAAAGATAACAGGGAAATGGCTTTTTCCAAAACACCTGGTGGAACAGTGGATAGAGAACAGCACCATCAATTATCCGAGATACCCTAACCCCCTTCCTCCATACCACGGCCTGCTCATAATAAGCGGAAGCAACGATATACTGCTCGACAGGACGTTGTCTCTGTATAACAAAGGGCGCTCAGACCATTGCGCCGTGTTTGGAAACATGGGGAGTCTCAACGGACTTCGCGCTTTGAAGAATAATCTCTGTCATATTGCATCCAGTCACCTGCTGCAGGAGGATGAAAGTGAATATAATTTTGATTTTGCGAGGGATGAACTGGGGCAGGTCCCTGCCGTGATCAACTTCTGCAGAAGAGAGCAGGGTATTCTGACTTTAAACGGCAACCCCAAGGGGATAAAGGGTGTAAAAGACCTGGCCCGAAAAGATATAAAGATTGTGAACCGGCCTTTAGGTACAGGCACTCGTCTTCTTCTGGACGGCGAGTTGAAAAAGGAAGGAATAAAGGAAAAAGAGATAAACGGATATGACAGGGAACTGGAACGCCATATTGATGTGGGGCTGGATATATTGTGCGGAAACTCGGATGCAGGACCTGGAATCAGGGCCGTGGCCGGGCTCCTTAATCTTGATTTTATTCCTCTTAGAATGGAGAGATTTGATCTCATAACAATTAAAGATCGTTTTTTTGATCAGGGAGTGCAGATGTTCCTGGGCTTTTTGCGAAATCCGGCCTTTATGGAAATGGCCATGACGCTGGATGGCTATGACCTGAGTATAACCGGAGAGATGATGTTTCCGCAGGATAATGAAAAGATTACTTCCCCTTAACAATCTCTCGAATATATAGCGCGATACCCAGTAAAAGACAGGTATTTGCAAAGTTGAAGAAGGAAAAAGGCACCAGATATAAAACACTTATGTGAAATATTTTTATTATCAATGCCCCTAACAGGCTGAGAGCGCCCAGGAGTATCAATATATCCGCTATGCTGTGAATAAGTTTCATGCTTTTATCTCCTTATTTAAGATTATTCTTTTCTGTCAAATACTTCTTTTAAGTGAAAGAATTAGATAAGATATTCGGATATAAAAAAAGGGATTGGCCTGAATTTGCCAGGCCAATCCCTGAAAAGATTACATTATTGGCTCGATCTGCGCCCTTCTGTTTAATTTTCTTCCTTCCTTTGTATCATTGGAAGCAAGGGGTTTTGTCTCGCCATATCCCTTGGATTTTAATCGTGCACGGTCAATTCCTTTGCTTACCAGATAGTCCACCACAGCCTTTGCCCTTCTTTCGGAGAGGGACATATTATAATTATCAGAGCCTATATTACAGGTATGCCCCTGGATTTCCACTTTCAGATCAGGCTGCTGTTTCAGAACATAAACAATCTCATCGAGTTGCGAGTAAAACTCGGATTTAAGCTTGGCCTTGTCAAAATCGAATATAATATCTTCAAGCACCCAGCAGCCGACTTCATTTACTTTGGCGCCCTTTGGCGTGTTAGGGCATTGATCCTTCTCGTCAAGTACTCCATCCCCATCTGCGTCCGTGGAAACCGGGCATCCCCTGCTGTCTACCTTAACGCCTCTTGGCGTGTCAGGGCATCTATCCTTGTCGTCGGTAACTCCATCCCCATCAGAGTCAAGAGGGCATCCGTTATAGTCGACCTTTACACCCCGCGGTGTGCCGGGACATCTGTCTTTATCGTCAGTAACGCCGTCGCCATCAGTGTCAGCGGGGCATCCCTTGTAATCTACCTTGACGCCGGCAGGAGTGTCAGGACACTGATCCAGCCTGTCCACAACCCCGTCACCATCCGAGTCCAGGTCGACTACAGCCGGCTCAGCAGCCACGACTTCGTCGCACTTGTTTGTAAAGCCCATGATCATTCCGGTGATAAATCCACCAATTCCAGCGCCTATGGCGGTATTCTTGCCATCTTGATTGGCGTCATTTGTCAAAAGGTATCCTTCAGTACCTCCCACTACCGCGCCGATCGCGGCGCCTTTCCAGAATCCCTCTGCAAAATTCTTGTTACAGGCGCATCCTGAAACAAAAGCCAAGATAATAATCGTTATTAAAAGCATGGAAAATCTTTGAAAGTTTTTCATAACTATTTCCTCCCTCCTTAAATCCTCGAAAATTGTTAATAATGCATTAGTAAGAATAAAAAAAATGGATTTTAGGTTAAAAAAATGAAATAAGAACCCATTGAGCAAGAAAGACTGAAAAAGATGGGTAATTATAACAGTTAAAAAAATAAAATCAAGATATAATTGTATCAATCCGAATTTCTCAAAAGATTAAGGACCTTTTATTCGCCTTCGCCAGAATACCCTGCGGCTTGTTGCAGGGATGATCAGCCTTCACCAAATGTTACGGCTCGACAAGATGGCAAGGTGAACCGCGCCGAAGCTCTTTAGAGCGAAGGCGGGTAGGCTATGGCGCAATTCCGCTTGATACCCCATCGCATGCGGTGGGGAGCTTCATTGAGAAATTTGCCAGGTAAGTATCTACAGCCGCGCCTGATGTATGTCACCCTGAGTGAAGCGAAGGGTCTCTGTTTTATGACCATTCATATGCAAGATCACGTCATACGGGG
>CAZJOB010000220.1:0-6188 GCA_964547435.1 uncultured Desulfatiglans sp.
TCTTCTTGACCAGGTGGCATCCTTTAAAGGAACCAGGATCGCAGACTCTGACATAACCGAAATCCTGGGAATTGTGGACAGGGATATCATATTTGAATCCTCGAATGCTATTATTGAAGGCCGGTCCGACGAATGCGTGGATATTGTCAACCGGGTATACAACTATGGTTATGATGTTAAGGAATTCTACAAATCCCTTATGGACCAGTTCAGAGACCTGATGATATCCATTGTAGCCCCTGACAGGGATCTTATTGATGTGACTGAGGATGATGTTGAAAGACTCAAAACACAGGCGGAGAAGGCAGGCCTGGAAAAGATACAGCAGTGCCTCAATATCCTCATAACAAAAGAGGACGCATTGCGGTTCACCTCGCACCCCAGGCTGGTGCTTGAAACCATAATGATCAAACTATGCCGGATCGGAGATATGGACTCATTCGGCGATCTTCTCAAGAGGCTGAAATCCATTGAAAAAAAGCTGGGCAACCCGCCCTTCGATCATAAAGATTCGGTTCCGGGAAAGGTATCCGAACCTGAGATCGAATGGGACATGACAGAGAAACGTGAACAAACAACCTTTAATAACAACTCCTCCAATAAAGACTGGGAATCTTTTATGAAATACCTGTCATCAAAAAGCAGGGTTATGCATAGTGTACTCAAAACACTGCAATTAAAAGAGATCGCCGGAGACAGTATAGAACTGGTCAAGGGGGATTCCGGTTACAGTTCACGATATCTTGATGATTCTGAAAACATGGCCAACTTTAAGACATTTTTAAAGGATTTTTTCGGGAGGGAAATAAGGACTAAGATAACCGGAGACATGATAAACAACAACGCTGTTAAGGCGGCTAATCCGGAAAAAAAGGCAGAGATCTCAGGACCAGTGAAGGATGTTCTTGAGGTCTTCAAGGGTACTATAACAGGAGAAATCGATACAGAAAAAAAATAAATTTGAGATATATGGAGGCATACGAATGAAAGGAATACCTAATATGGGCAACCTCATGAAGCAGGCGCAGCAGTTTCAGACCAAACTGGCCAAACTTCAGGAGGAACTGGGAGAAAGGACAGTGGAGGCGTCTTCCGGCGGTGGAATGGTAACCGTCGTGGTAAACGGCCAACAGCAGGTAGTCTCTATCAGCATTGATCCGGAGGTAATTGACTCTGATGATATTGAGATGCTGCAGGATCTTATTATAGCAGCCGTCAACGACGGCCTGAACCGGGCCAAGGAAATGGTCAACGAGGAAATGAGCAAGCTGACCGGCGGTCTCAACCTCCCTAATATCCCCGGTCTTACTTAAAAAATAATATGAATATCTATCCGCCGCCACTGGAAAGATTGATCAAGGAACTTTCAAGACTTCCCGGAATCGGGCAGAAATCCGCCACCAGAATAGCCCTGTATATATTGAACAGCGGCGAAGAACTGGCAGCAAGTCTCGCGAACAGCCTGGTAAAGGTAAAAGAGGAGATAAAATTCTGCCCCATATGTTTTAATTTCACGGACAGTGAGCCATGTTCCATATGCAGGGACGAAACCCGGACAAGCAATGTGATATGCGTTGTGGAAGGCCCGGGAGACCAGCTTGCCATCGAGGAATCGGGGATATTTAAAGGAAGATACCATGTACTTCACGGCGTGCTTTCTCCGCTGGACGGCATAGGGCCGGAAAATCTTAAAATAGGCGAACTGGTTCTTCGGCTGGATAAGGAGCAGATAGAGGAGGTTGTTCTTGCAACGAACCCTTCCACCCAGGGGGAGGCGACCGCTTCATATCTTGCTGATATACTGGCTGAAAAACATGTAAAGGTCACCAGGATCGCCCTCGGCGTCCCTGTCGGAGGAGACCTCAAGTATATGGACTATATGACACTGAAGCACTCTTTCAACAGCAGGATTCAGGTCTCAAAATGATCTCTTCTGCCGCGCTTAATGCAATCTCCGGGATTGTCGGAGAAGAGCACATCATAATAAACGACCAAAGACTGCTTGAATATGCCAGCGACGGCACAAAGCTGCTTTACATGCCTGATGCCGTGGCGCTTCCCGGCAGCAGCGAAGAGATCTCAAGAATCTTTCGCCTCGCGAACAGAGATTATTTTCCCATAATTCCAAGAGGAGGAGGCAGCGGCATGTCAGGGGGAAGCCTTCCCGTGAGGGGCGGACTTGTCCTGGCACTGGATCGTCTTAACCGGATAATGGAGATAGACAGCGACAACCTTACTGCAAAGGTTGAGCCCTGTGTTATCACAGCCCGTTTTCAGGAGAAGGTGGAAGAACTTGATCTGTTCTATCCTCCGGACCCGGCCAGTGCGGACGTCTCCACCATGGGGGGCAATGCAGCGGAATGCGCCGGAGGCCTAAGGGGTCTGAAATATGGAGTTACAAGGGACTATATACTCGGGCTGAATGTTGTTCTTCCTGACGGAGATATCATCAAAACAGGGGTGGAGACCATTAAGGGTGTGGCGGGATATGACCTCACCCGGCTGATAGTGGGCTCTGAAGGGACACTTGCGGTCATAACATCTATAACAGTGAAACTGGTTCCCAGACCTGCATCAAAGATCACGATGACCGCCTGCTTTTCTGATATGGAAACAGCGGTCAGAACCGTTTCAAATATCATTCACTGCAAGGTGCTTCCATCCACGCTGGAATTTCTGGACAGACTGTCAATAGATTGCATAAAGGCCCGTTTGGATACAAATATACCGGATGGAACAGGCGCCATGCTTCTTATCGAAGTGGATGGGGACAAAAATCTCACGGCAATCGAGGCAAAAAAGGTCAGGGATGTTTGCACATCTTCAGGCGCTTTTGACTTTAAGATAGCCTTTGATGAAAAAGAGACAGAAAGGCTCTGGAAGGCCAGGAGGGAGGTTTCGCCTTCTCTTTTGCAGCTCAGACCGGCGAAGATAAGCGAAGACATAGTGGTTCCAAGAAGCAGAATGCCGGAGCTTTTTTCATTCCTGGGCCAGCTCAGCAAGGCTTACGGGCTGCCGGTGCCGGCATTCGGTCACGCAGGCGACGGAAACATTCATGTGAATATAATGCTTGATGACAACAATCCCGCTGAGAAGGAAAAGGCAGAAAAGATAGTAAAGAAACTGTTTGAAAAGGTAGTGGAACTAAAGGGTACAATAAGCGGTGAGCACGGTATCGGCATAACAAAGGCCCCCTACATGGAGATGGAATTTTCAGGGCCTGCCATCGACCTTATGCGCCGTATCAAGAGATCTTTTGATCCCAATAACATTCTGAATCCCGGCAAGATCTTCACTGATCTTTAATTCAAGGGGACAAATGGATATTTTAAAAAGCATATTGCTGGGAATTATTCAGGGACTCACCGAGTTCCTTCCCATAAGCAGTTCAGGCCACCTCGTCATATTTCAGGAGCGCCTCGGTATAAAAGAGGCAGAGATCCTCTTTGATGTTACGCTTCATATGGGCACCCTTCTTGCGGTTTTTATTTTCTTCCGGCATGAAATTAAAGAGATGATAACAGAAACCCGTGATTTCCTGTTGGATTATTTACGAGGGAAAAGGCCGCTCTCATCAATAAAGGAAAGTCCTCACGCTGCCCTGACCGCTATGGTTATTGCAGGGACAATGCCCACCGTTATTATAGGGCTTATGTTCAAGGATTCTCTGGAGGCATTGTTCAGTGAACCCTACAGAGCAGGCTGGATGCTTATTGTAACGGGGTTTATTTGCCTAATCAGCAAGATAGTGCCCGCGAGATACACGAATAAAAAGAACGTGGGGATTTTAACCGCGCTGGCAGTGGGAACAGCCCAGGGCATTGCCATAACTCCCGGCATTTCAAGGTCAGGGTCTACAATCGTTTGCGGCATGGCCTGCGGTTTGGATAGAGAACTCGCGGGCAGGTTCTCATTCCTTCTGTCAATTCCCGCGATATTAGGTGCAATGACTCTCCAGCTCGCGTCTCATGACCTCGGAGCGATAGATGCTGTCCCCATGTTAACAGGTTTTCTTGCCGCCGCGCTGACTGGCCTTTTTGCACTGAAAATCCTAATGAAAATGGTAAAAAGGGGAAATCTAGCCTGGTTTACACCCTATTGCTGGGCGCTCGGAATAGCAGTTATCGTCTTTTCCTGATACCGGTTAATTATTAAGGAATAATACTGCTTTTCCCAATACCGGAACATTCAGTGCCGTTTTATCCATTACCGGAAATTATACTTCTCATTCTAATTTATTTGATATATTAACCCTTTAATACCTCCCTGCATGGCAACGACCTTTCTCTGGAAACCTTCAGGTATCAACAGGAACTTGAAGTTCCTGTTATAAAACAACCCTTGTCTTAATTTTTAAGCAATTTCAATATGTTCCTTTACAGGCACGCCTTTTGCTAAATGATTAACGATTTTTTGTATTGTAGGCCGGCGAGTGAGAATCGAGAACTATACCGTTGAATTCTTATCCCGGCTCTTTCTGTCAGAATATTAATCTTTTCGTATTAATGAAAAGGGGGTCGATAAATTATTGGAAAAAACAAATAATGCTATTGAAAATGGTGCACCCTGGGGTCTTCATTCATGTATTGACATGCATGACTGTGATCCTGCCAGGGTAAGGGATGCTGAATTTATTAAAAAATTCGTCGCGGAGCTTTGCGATCTGATAGATATGAAGCGTTTCGGAGAGACACGGATCGTCAACTTCGGGGAAGATGAGAAAGTCGCAGGGTTTTCCATGACCCAGTTGATAGAGACTTCTCTGATATCAGCCCATTTTGTTAATCTTACCAATGCCATATACCTTGATATATTCAGTTGCAAGATGTATGACACAAAAAAGGCCGAGGAATTTGCGGTCAAATCCTTTAAGGCCGGAAGCCACCGGCTTCATGTTCTTGAGAGACGATGATCAGGAAGAGGGTAATAACCGACCCCCTCGCCTGTGAAAGCTTGTGGAAAGTATATATACCTGCTTTTTCCATATCCGATCTGTGGGAATTCCGAATGTGCTTTCAGAGGCGCTATCGCAATCAATCCTGCTTTATCACCCTGGAGGACAATAAGGGCATAGCAGGCATACTGCCCCTGTCCTGCATAGAAGATCTTGATATAAAATCGTTTTTCCCGGGTGAGACATGGAACAACAGGACATGGATTGAAAGGACGCAGGTTTATGCGAGAGAACCGGAATTTTATGATGAACTGTTCTCTCTGTTTCAGGAAAAGACCTTCCTCAGGTATATAGATATTCCAGGTGAAACATTACCCGGGCATCTTGAACTGGATGAGATAGGATATGTCCTTTACCCTGCCCTGCTGGATTATAACATGGAGAATTTCCGCTCCCGGTTCTCCAACAAGAAATTCAAGGGCATACTGAAAACAGTCCAGGCTATTATGGAAATGGGCGGATGTTTTCATGTGAACCGCCTGAAGGATTACGATCTCCTTGTGAAGATGAGCCTGGAGAAGTTCGGAGAGGATTCATACCTCTGTGACCCGCGGTTCAGAGAAAGTTTTCGGGATATCATGCACCTTCTTCACAATAAGGGCTGGCTCAGAATGGTAAGCCTGGAAGTGCAGGGAGAGACCGCGGCCATTGATCTGGGCGCTGTCTATAACGGCGTCTACACGGTTTTTCTGGGAGGAATATTTTCCGGGCTTCCGGGTATTGCCAAGGCTATGAACATGCATCATATTGAATACGCCCTTCAGAACCGGTTATTCAAGCTGGACTTTCTATGCGGAGATTTTCACTGGAAAAAACTATGGCATCTGGATCCGGAACCCTTGTATAAACTGACAACTCCTGATCTGGAAGATAAGGCCGAAAGATCAGACACATTTGAAGACACCTATCAATCCCCTGATTATGAGAGGCAGGAACCTGTTCAGTCATGGCAAGATCTCCGGTGATTGTTGTCGGTACAACACCCGATTACATCCTCAAAATTCATGAAAAGAGATATTCACACCCTGTTTTCTTTTTAACGAATGCCCGCCACAGGAATGCTCCGGAATTACTGAACATGGACAATTCAACTCTTATTTTTACAGATCTTTCGGATTTTAAAAAAAGCCTTCACGCCCTGAATGATTTTTTGAGCAGAATGAAATGCGACAGTCCGAGATTTGCCTGTTTTGACTGTGAGTATCTGTATATGACCAGCAGGCTCGCGGAATAC
>CAZJOB010000221.1:0-6179 GCA_964547435.1 uncultured Desulfatiglans sp.
TGCCCACAACCCTGAAATTTTCTCTCTGTCCGTTTACTCCTTCTAAATCAGCCATGCCGGATACCTCCTTTGAAATAAAAGAGATCAACTCAAGTTAAGAGTCACCATATTATAAGGACCTGTTTATTCGGGCTATAATACTCTTTTTGGATATGAAATGCAAAGATGGGTATCATTTTTTTCTTTTTTATTTTACTAAAATTGCATAATAGCAATTAAGGTCAAGAAATTTATTTGATCAAAGGTTATCCTGTTTCTACCGGAGGACAAATAGATGATAAGGGATAGAGTTGATGCGGTAGTCAAGATGCAGGATTACATAAAAAGCCACATGAATGAACCGATTACTTTAAAAGATCTGGCGCGATCCTGTGGGTTGTCACCATGGCATGCATCCAGGGTCTTTAAGGAGTTTATGGATAAGACTCCATTTGAGTATATCAGGGCCTGCAGGTTATCCCAGGCAGCCCTGAAACTCAGGGATGAAAAGGTAAAAATAATTGATGTTGCTTTTGATTTTGTATTTGACACCCATGAAGGTTCCGGAAGGATATGATATTATTGATCTCAAGCCATGCAAGATGATGATCTTTCAGGGACCTCCCTTTAAGGATGAAGAATTCGTGGACGTCATCGAAAGCTTCTGGAAAGTAATGAAAACATATAATCCTGAGATTTATGGTTTCTCATGGGCGGATGATGACGCGCCCAGGTTTCAAATGGAACCTCAGGGCTACAGGGGGTATATTGAAGGGAGGCCGGCGAGAGAAACCAGCGGCAGGAAGGGAAGCTCTTAAACGAAAGATATTTATGGTGTAATGCACAGGGAAATATGATGAATATAATGGTTGGGCGCCTGTGCCTGGCCCGCCAAACCATTTGCGAAGGCGGCTGTCTGCCCGCCAAGGTTGATTATGGGCATGTACCGGGCAGGCAGCCGCCTTCGCTCTGGTAAATCGGAACTACGTCGGGCCAGGCACAGGTCGGCCCCTACGGTTGAGTACCGGTATTTACCCTGCGCCTTTCACCGAGGTCAAAATAGACTTCGTTTCTCATAGGTTGCCGTAAAGCGATATAAAACAGCTTTTTACGAGACCATCAAATTGTCATTGTTAGCAATTTAAAATTGACCCCTTTTTTTAGGCACTGCCTTTTTTCTAAAATTCAGTCTGTCACAGATTTGGTTATTGTTCAGGCCGAAATAGCGGCCTGTAAAAATATCATGACATATTTATTTTATTGACAATATTAAAATTAAAATTAATAATGTTTAAAATTTTTAAGGATATTTTTAATTTTATTTAGATTCTATGGAAAAGCTATCAGGAAAATGTTCATACTGTGGAGGGGAACTTCATATCGAAAGACTTCGATGCAAGGGCTGCAATATTGCAGTTGAGGGGGAAATTCCACTTCCGCGCCTGGCCAGATTATCGCCGGAAGACAGGGAATTTATTGAGCTGTTTGTGCGTTTAAGCGGAAGCCTGAAAGACATGAGTAAACAACTGGGCATTTCATATCCTACCATGAGAAACAGGTTAAACAGGATTATCGAATTATTGACGCAGGAAATATCAAATGATCAAAAATACCGAAAAGAGATTCTTGAAAAGCTTGACCAGGGAAAAATAAAGGCGGAAGAAGCGGTTAAATTATTGAGAGAATTATAATAAGGATCAGGAGGTGTTAAATGGCTTTTATGGGTCTTGGCTATGTGGAAATTATTATGATAGCGGCGATTTTTGTATTTGTTGTGGCAATGCCTGCTTTACTATTGCTGTTTTTAGTAAGCCGAATGAGGCGGCATGATAAGAGCATTAATGCCCATGAAGCATCTCCGTTTTTTTCCACTGATTTTATTGAAAATCAGCGAAAGATTCTGAGCATGCTTCAACAGGGAAAAATCAACATTGATGACAGCGAGAAATTGCTTGCTGAAATCAACAAAAAGGCCCTTTTAGAAACACCTCCATCCAGCATTGCCAAACCATTAAGACGCAGTTCAGAGAATAAAATGATTGGAGGTGTCTGCGGGGCAATCGCTTATTATTTTTCCATTAGTTCTAATCTGGTAAGACTGGGATTTGTGCTGGTAGCCATCATAACGGGGTTTTTCTCTATGATCATCTTTTATATCATTGCAGTATTTGTTATTCCTTATGATAAATGCAAAGAGGTGCGCTTAAACGGCAATAATGAAATTTGCGCTTAATGCTTATTTCCATACATTTCTGTCCAAAAAAGAGCTTTGTTATACAAAAGGAATATTTCTATTGTATTCACCAAACGCATTGTATTAAATTAGCTTTTAATGAATGAAAGGAGGGAGTCATGGAGATTGGTAAAATTGTCGAAATATTCAAAAAATGCGAACTCTTCAATCATCTGAATGATGACGAGTTATTTTCCATTGCCAAAATGGGGAAGATCGAGGATTACAATGCCGGTGACGAAATCTTTCAACAGGGAAATATCGGAACAAAGTTATATGTACTGTCAAAAGGGAATATATCCCTCTATCGTAAAATAGAGATGGGGCCAAACCGTCAGGGGCTTGTAACTGTCTATGAAGCAAGAGAAAAATCCAACAGAAGACTTCTTGGGAGCTGGAGCGCCCTTATAGGAGAAAGGCATGTCCTGATGTGCACAGCGAGATGCGAAAAGGCATCCAGAGTGATTTCCATATCCACTGAAGCCCTGAGAAATTTTTTAAACAAAGATATAGAGCTTCGCGTAAAGATATTGGAAAAACTGATAATTTTGCTCAGAGACCGGTTGGAAAGCTCCTATTCTGCCTTACAGACACTGTAGAGTTACAAACCAATAATAAAAAAGAGATCCTTTAAAAAGGATCTCTTTTCCGAATCCTTTTCTTTATAAAAGGAACTATTTCATATCACTATATATCTTTTTCCTGTCGCCGCAGTTGAAAATAATAGAAAGTTCAATATGCGGAAACCTGAAATTTTTCCATTTCATGGGCCCCATTTTTACGCCCTTTGGCAGCCATACCGACGAAGTCGAGTTGACCGTGTATTGTTTTCCCCCCAGTTCAAACTCGATCTCCGCACCAAGGTCGTTTGGACGATGGGGATTTCCACCCAGATGCACCAGAAGCTCATCATAATCATGGGCGTGTTCCCTTGGGTCTGTTTCAGGTATGCCGGTTATCCAGCTTAGATTGATGTATGAATGGGCCTCCGGAACAAGCTCGCTGCTCATTATTGTCATGCTTTTGCGGTTTTTCAGCCCCTGCCCCACTTCAAACACATTATGTTTCGGCGCAAAAAGGGAATAATCCCTCTTATCATTCTTATCCTTTACCGGGAACTCCTTCTTTGCCTCGGCAACCCCGCTATCCCCCCATGCTTCGGCCAGGTTTCCGACCCCTATCATGACCCCGGTCATAAAATGGGGTTTGATGTCCGGACGTTTACCTAAGACCCTCTTGTAATGCAGCGGGCCATGAGGTATTGCTTTGGGCACAAACATTGCGGATGTCCTGTTGATTGTCACTGGCTGTCCTGCCACATAAAAGTCAATCTCCGCTCCCAGATACTCCGGATCATCAGGGTTGCTTCCTATCAGCATTACCAGTTCATCATATTTTTTGTGAACCATCTCGAAAACCCCGGGATTCGGCTCGGGCATGTCATAGATCCACCCGCCTTCCATGTAATTGTTTGATCCCGGCACAAGATTATCGCTTATCATGGTCATACTCGGGATCTGGCGGTTCATTATAGCCGGGATTACCTCTCCATCCGGAAAACGTGTTATCAGCTTTTCATAATCAATATTTGCCATTTTCTTCTCCTTATTATAATTGGTTTTTATTGAAAAATATTAAGTTCGATTATTTTTTTTATCGAAGAACGAAATATACGTCAAAAAGAATGCTTTAAGAATATTAGGTTACGGATGATTTTTCAAGTGACAAAATAAATTTATTATATGCGGAGAGTATTAGATCTTCTGTCATGTCCCATGATATGCATTCGTCTGTTATTGATACACCATATTTAAGATTATTGAAATTTTGCTCAATGGGCTGATTCCCCTCATATATATTGCTTTCAAGCATGAGCCCTGTTATGGATTCATTGCCGTTCAGGCGCTGATTTATTACATCCTGCCATGCCCTTGCCTGCATTCGATGATCCTTTAATGAATTGGCATGAGAACAGTCAACAATTATTGATTCCCTCAGGTTATATTTTCTTAAGAGTTCAAGCGTTTCATTGATACTTACAGAGTCATAGTTGGGGCGGTTTCCTCCCCTTAGAACAATATGACTGTACTGGTTGCCCTTTGTCTGTATAATGCTGGTCATACCCCTGTCATCGATGCCTATGAATTTCTGTGAACGGCAGGATGCCAGCATGCCGTTCAGGGCCGACATCAGATCCCCGTCAGTGCTGTTTTTAAGGCCAACCGGCATGGAAAGCCCGCTTACCATCTCCCTGTGGGTCTGGGATTCGGTGGTTCGTGCGCCTATTGCTGCCCATGATATCATATCGGCTATATACTGGGGAGTTATGGTGTCCAGAAATTCCGTGGCGGCAGGAACGCCTGATTCGGTTATCTCCAGCAGAAGTTCCCGCGCCATGCGAAGACCTGATTCGATGTCGCAGGACCTGTCAAGCCAGGGATCATTAATCAAGCCTTTCCATCCAATGCTGGTGCGCGGTTTTTCAAAATAGACCCTCATAACAAGAAAAAAAATGGACCCGACCTTTTCGCTCAGAGCCTTCAAGCGACCGGCGTATTCCAGGGCCGCATCCTTATCATGTATCGAGCATGGCCCGGCAATAATGATTAACCGCCTGTCTCTTTTATCCAGTATATCGTGAATGATTTTTCTGGAATTACTAACTGATTTCGCAACCTTTTTGGAAACCGGTAGTTCCTTTATGAGTGTATCAGGTGATATTATAGGGCTGTAGGATTCAATATTAATATCCATTATCTTTGTCATGAAATAATCCTCCGGAAACAAAAAAGCCGCGGGGAAATGGTTTCCCGCGGCTTTAAAAATGTTATTTTATCAGAACAGAATCAAAAGGCCGCAGGCAGACCACAGGTAAAATAATAGCACCAGTAATAATACCCGTAAGTCTTGCCTGAGAAATTCAGCATCGAATGATTCCTTATTGTTAAATTTTCAATAAAAATACCAGAAAATATTTATTTTAAGCAAGATAATTTTTTAATTATACCGCTGTGGGCCTTGGCCGTTCGTTAAACCAGCTCATTCGCGGCTTTTCCGATTTGTCAGGGTGCAGAAGTGCAACCTTCAACGCCTCTTCTATCTTCTCAACCGGAACAAATTTTATATCCTTTATCACCTCCTCCGGAAGTTCTTCCAGATCCGCCTCGTTTTTTTTCGGTAGAATCACGATCTTGAGTCCGGCCCTGTGCGCTGCCAGGACCTTCATCTTGACTCCTCCGACAGGCAGTACTCTTCCCCTGAGGGTCACCTCTCCTGTCATTCCCACGTCACTCCTGACCGGTCTTCCGGTAAACAGGCTCGCCATCGCCATCACCATGGCTATTCCCGCCGAAGGGCCGTCCTTTGGAATTGCTCCTGCCGGCACATGAACATGCACATCCTCATTCTTTGTCACATCCTTGGGCAATCCGAGTTCCTGTGTCTTGGCCCTTACATAGCTGTATGCTATTTCAGCGCTTTCCCGCATCACGTCCCCCAGTTGGCCGGTCAGATGGAGGCTGCCCTTGCCCTTCATCTTTGTCGCCTCGATAAAGAGGATGTCGCCTCCCACAGCAGTAACTGCCAGTCCTGTCGCAATACCGGGTATATCTATGGCCTCAGAAATCTCAGACTCAAATTTTTCCTTTTTGAGATATTCTCTTACTATCTCAGGAGTGACCTCAATCTTTTCTATCTCACCTGCGGCAATCTTCACAGCAGCTTTTCTGCACACCGATCCGATCTGCCTTTCAAGGTTTCGCACTCCCGACTCACGCGTGTAGTCCTGAATTATTTTTTTTAAAGCCTCTTCATTAATGACAATCTCTTCAGACCTTATGCCGTTTGCAGTTATCTGTCTGGGAATGAGATAACCCTGGGCGATCTTCACCTTTTCATGCTCGGTATACCCCTCAAGCTGTATTATCTCCATACGATCTCTTAATGGGTCGGGGATGGTATCAAGCTG
>CAZJOB010000222.1:0-6174 GCA_964547435.1 uncultured Desulfatiglans sp.
AGGTCATTAATCCTTTGAGAAGTTCGGATTGATCCATTTTATTCTATTGCAAATTTCTTGCTTGCAATGACATTTCCGTCCACCGACAGAACATCAACTCTCCAGAAGCCAACCCATCCAGGCATAATTTTCTTTGTTGACCAGGTCCTCCAGGAGTCTGCCCCGACAGACAATTCTACACGTGCCATTTCCTTATCATTGAAGTACCATACATGGGTTATTGAATTACCCCCTCCATTTATTATCCTGTTATAACAATAAAGCTTTTCAACACCGGAAGAAAAAGTCGAATCAGTGCCAACAGGCATGTGGTCTTCAACAGAAGTGCATATCTGTATATCTTCCACACTTATAACCGCAGTGTCCTGTGCAGAGGAAAGACAATAGATGCCAAGTATCATTACCATCGCCATAAAAAACATTTTTGTTCTCATATTACCTCCTCGATTATATTAAGTTCGATTTTCATTATATGATGCCTTCTTTGATTTTTTTAGTCTATTGAAAAGCAGAAATAATATCAAGTGAGAATAGAAAAATCTCAGGAGGCATACTTTCATTCATAAACAGTAAACACGTCCATAAGAATCTAAGCGCTTCTGTCTTTTGTATTTTGAGTTTTCTTTCCTGCCAGCTTTATCCTGTTTTCTGCCCCTGTTATCTCCCTGCCTTTGTAAGCGGGCCCCGAGCAGATAGAGAGCTCCGAAATTATAGCCCGACACCTCACCCAATACAAAAATGTTGAGATTCTGATTTATTCTTTCCTCTTTTTTCTTCTTTGAACTATTTTTAAATGTTATTTGAGTGCCTTTTATTTTTTGCCGAATATTATGCTTTAATTTTTATTAGCTTGCTATTCTTTTTTTGATTTTTTATTTTGATATCAGTTATTTCATTCTTGCCATTTTATCATGTGCTATGTATTGATCCCGCATGACATAGCCATGAAGAATGAAGCCAATTGATTGCAAAAAAGGAGGGCAATTTCATGTCTTGGAAAACATCTTTTATCTCTTTCATTTTTATTCTGGCGGTTTTAACCGGTTACACCGGTATCGCAACGGCGCAGCCTTCAGAGGCGATCCTCAAGGTAAGGCAGCAATTTCTGGATTCCGGCATAAATACACTTACCTTTCATAATATAGATGAAATCTTTGAAACCAGGAAGGTGCCAGCACAAGGGCCTGTCTGGGAGATTCCTCAGAATAAAGCGCCCCTCAAATTTTCATATGTTTTCGAAGGAAATACCATACCCGCAGAAGAATTTGCAGAGCGGACATATACCAATGCGCTGCTGATTATCAGAGATGATAAAATAGTCTTTGAACGTTATTTAAATCAAACCAATGAAGACACCCATTTTCTTTCAATGTCCTCTGCCAAGTCTATCACCTCTGTTTTAGTGGGGATGGCAATTGCCGATGGTGCTATTCAATCGGTAAATGACCTCATTATTAAATATGTTCCTGAACTCAAAGAAAGCGGTTATGCCGGTGTTACAATCCGCCAGGCTTTGATGATGAGATCAGGCTGCAACTGGGACGAAAGATATGATTTTGAAAAAGCAACCCCCATGTCAGAGCTTCATGATGGCGCTATTGTTGAAAACCGGATACGCTTTACATCTGCCGCGCTGTCTTTAAAAGGCATTCATCCTCCGGGAAAACAGTTTAACTATTCCACGGTGGAAACCGGCGTTTTGGGGTGGGTTGTTGAGCGCGCGGTCGGTAAACCGCTTGAAGAATACATGGCAGAGCGGTGGTGGAAGAGGGCAGGCATGCAATCCTTTGCCTTCTGGATCGCTGATGGAAAACCCGGTGTGGGCCGGGTTGTAAACGGCATGGGGTTTAACGCCGTGCTCAGGGATTACGGACGCATAGGATTGATGATGCTGCATAATGGCAGGGCAAACGGAAAACAATTGCTGCCACAGGAATGGGTCAGGGAGTCAACTGTGCCTGATAAGGGAAATGAGCCCATATTTCCGGGTTCTGATATGGGATACCAGTATCAATGGTGGACACTTTCAGGCTCCGATGCCTATCTCGCGCTTGGGCTACAGGGTCAATATGTCTATATTGATCCTTCCTCTAATACAGTTGTGGTTAAACTGAGTTACTTTCCTCCGGGTGAGTTCAGGGCTGAAGGCGAGACCATGGCCTTTTTTCGAGCGGTTTCAAAATGGCAGCCAGAATAATAAATGGGATGTAATAAATGGACGTTGATAAGTTAAAGTTAGTTCTACTAACCTAATAAGCTAACAGCCTCCGCTCTTTTAAGCACTGGCGTTCAAAAAAGTATTTAAACCCATTTCTACAGAAGAGAAGATTTGACTTCCTTCTATAACTTAGATTTATTTGAAATAACGTTTTGAATATGCTGTCAGACCCAGAGCGGCAATCACTGGAATGACCACAAGCGCAACGATGTTTACATCATGTATCATGGCTGCGCCTTCTATAAACTCCATTTCTGTGGGTGGCAAATCCATCATCTGTACAATGTCATAGAAACTATGCCTGGAAAAAGACATGGTCGCCGATATGGCCATCACGGAAAATACAAACATCGAACCCCACCATGCCCATATTTCCATGCGAACGATTCCATACATCAGTATACCGAGCATAAGAATAAACACTGCGATATAATAAATTGACTGCCGTCCCAAAGACAGTTGCCCGAATATGGGAAACAGGCATTGAAAGAATATGGCGATATGCAACGCTATGATCATGCCTGCCAGTAAAAAAAGAATCGCCAAAAGCGGGAACGGGTATTTTTCAGTCCAATAGATCGTGGGATCATGTTTTTCAAAGATGATTTGAACAGTTGACCGCCGGTAAAACCAGAATGCGAAAAGAGGCAATATAACAAGAAAGATCAACAGAAAGACAGTAATAGGAACAATTTGCATACCGGTTCCATTCTTGTACAGCGTGGAAAGCCGGGGCACAAGAAGCAAAAAATGACCAAACAACAGGATACCCGCCCCTGACCAGAACCATATGTAAAGCCTGGTTAATGTGAGCGCCCATCGACGCAATCGTATGTGCCCTATGCCGACAGGAATGCATAGTATCGCCACTAAATAATAACCGGCAACCTGTATAATGTTTGCGGCGAACCACAATGAACCGAAACCAAAACCATGGTAATAAAACGGCCCGCCCTCAGAAAAAAGATAAAAGATGTAAAACTCATAGGGTCCATAAAAGGCGCCGATTATGCCGATGATCAGAATAGCAAAACCCATGGATCTTAAGAACATGGATAGCGTCTTGTGCATGTTGTTGAGCGTCCTGTCATGAATCAATATCATTTTCTGTGATCCTGTCGGCCATGTTATGCAGTCCGGTATCTTTTACCGGTTTTTCTCCTGGTTATAGATAGTTATATCAGTAAATGGCTGACGTCAAACCGTTTTTACCTTTTCCATTTATTACTCATTTTAATTACTGTCCAAAGTATAATAAATTCCTTTTACTGAATTGCTATTATGCATTTTATTGATTATATAAAATTATTACCATGTATTAGTAAACAAGGCTTTCCATTAAAAGCCAGGTATTTTAATTCGTTCAGGGATATATTTAGGTTTTATGGTTATCTTCATTACACTTTTAAGCATGGTGTATAACTTGTTTGAACCCGATTGTTTGAAAGGAGAAAAATGATAGAGATAGATATACCGGGAAGAGGGGCCGCCCTTTTAAAGACACTTGTTCTTGACATGAATAGAATAACAGGGACATCTTAGCAACCTGGACTATCAATCTAATGGAACCCGCAAACATAACCTTTAATCAGCCCCTGAATCTTTGCCGATGACCGGGCTGTTCCATCAAAATTACAGGGAGGATAAATCAATGAAAAGTATAGTAATCTACCACTCATGGACAGGAAACACAAAACAGATTGCAGGGGCAATACAATCGGGTATTCGAGAGATCTTTGGTGAATGTGAAATCGCCCCTATGATGGATGTAGATATAGAAAAGTTAACAGACTTTGACTTGATCGGCCTGGGCTCCTTTGTCCAGACCTTTCAGGAACCTTTGGCTGTAACGAATTTCATAAAAGCCATGCCTGATTTGAAGGGAAAGTATGGTTTTACTTTCTGCACCCATGGCACGCTTGCCGGCAGATATATTGCCAGAATGGTAACAGGCTTAAGAGATAAGGGGCTGACAGTAACAGGCTGGAATGACTGGTATGGCGGCGGTTTTATTCCGCTTATGCCTAAACCATATTATACTGACGGTCATCCCGATGAAGTTGACCTGAAGGAAGCCGGGGAATTCGGAAGGGAAATTGCAGAGCGCAGCCAAAGGATAGCCAAAGGCGAGACCGGGCTTATACCGGAGTTGCCGGAAAAGGAAGAATATGACAGGCTTTATGGATCGCCGATAGATCTTGGCGCCGGGAACGAAATGGCAGATATGGTGAAATTGAAACCAGTATATAATCCTGAAAAATGTCTCTATCCCAAATGCACCAGATGCATGGACAACTGTCCTACTAAAAGCATTGATCTTTCCAAATCGCCGCAGATTTCCTATAACACCTGTGGTCCCTGCCTGGTATGGTTATGTGAGCAGCTCTGTCCTACTGGAGCTATGGAAGTAAACTGGGATATCGCGGATAATATAGCGGGCGCCATGACGTCAATCTTTGAAAAGCTCGCTGAACCAATGGAGGAATACAAGGAACTGCGTGGCTTCAGAAGCCTTATAACAGAGGAGGAGGGCTCAGGCACTCCTTTGTATAAGAGAAAAAAACGTCCAAAACTCATTATTCGTGATGGTGTTATTAGAGAAAGCTAAAATCAGTAACGGCCACTATGAGCCTGTAATATTCTAGAACCAACACAGACGGAGGTGTCCCACATGACTAACTGGCATGATTTTGTTGACAGGGAAGGAACAACCCCATCCTGGCCTTACCCGGTTGACTATGAAAAAGAGAACGAAATTGAGACCGATGTCCTGATCATTGGCGGCGGCATAGCCGGATGCTGGGCAGCAATAAGCGCAGCGAGAAGGGGAGTCAGAGTTGCGCTGGTGGAAAAAGGGGATACTGCGAGGAGCGGCGCCGGGGGCCCGGGCTGCGACCACTGGGGTCAGTGCCCCGCAAACCCGCATAGCAAAGTCGACCCCGATGAATGGGCTAAAATAATCGCGGAACACCCGGGAACCATGACGGAGGCGCCGAAACACACCCCCCAGGTCTCCTACGGTAATGGTTTCGGGAGCCAGATCCAATGCCGGGAGAGCTATGATACCCTTCTTGAAATGGAGCAGATGGGCGGTCAGATAAGGGATATTAATGATGAATATGTTGGCGCCGAGGGCAGATATGACGATACCAAATTTATGATTTCTCCTCGTACCAGCCCGGACCATGTCAATGAGATTGTTATACGCATCTGGGGAACCACATTCAAACCTGCCTTAAAAAAGGAGTGTCAAAGGCTGGGAGTGCAGATTTTCGACCGGGTCATGGTCACCAGCCTGTTGACCGAGGAGGGCAGGCAGGGGGTCAGTGTCGTCGGCGCAACAGGTTTTAATAACCGTACAGGCGAATTCATGATTTTCAAATCCAAAGCGGCTGTACTTGCCGCTGCGGGCGATTTTTACATGTGGATGCTCAATACCGAGCATGCCGGCTGCAGGCAGTTCCGTTCCAGAAACGCAACCGGTGATGGACTGGCCATGGCCTGGAAGGCAGGCGCAGAGCTTGTTTTAATGGAAAAAACCACACCCCTGCTACTGGGTACGGGCTATAAGCATAACTGGTACGGCGGCGCAGGAGACGCCAGCTATGAAAACCTGCAACTGGTGGATGCCAATGGTAAAAAGCTGCCCTGGCCGACACAGGGGTGGAAGGATGGCGGTGCGATGTTCCCCCCGCCTGATGTTTTGGAGTCCATCCGAAGGGGTATTTTCAACGGTCAATGGGCGCTGCCCTTTTACGGGGATTTCCCGGCAATGCCTGATATCGAACGGCGTGCAACATGGGATCTCATGCTGGGGCAGGAGTCGACCACAAAGGTAATTACCAGTACCTATGAAAGGGCCGGATTTGATCCATCCAGACATCTTCTTCAAAACTATGCCTTTATCGAAGGAGAGAATCACTCCCAGTGGCGGACCGCCAGGGGAGGCGGACCTG
>CAZJOB010000223.1:0-6162 GCA_964547435.1 uncultured Desulfatiglans sp.
AATAGAAAATGCAGTTTACAGCATAATTAGGACTAAGGAATAAAACCAAATACCTTATAACCCAATTCACCCGACCGGCTGTAAAATCGCCGGCTGGTGATTGAGCCGTTATGCGAGGAGACAAGATGAAAAGGCACAGCAAATCACAATCACCACTCCCAGAAGATGTAATAACCCATTACGCTTCAGGATACGAAGCAAATCGATTGGAGACTTTTGATGGTAAAATTGATCGTGAGCGTACTCGCGAACTGCTTGATCGCTTCCTGCCACCGGTTCCAGCGACAGTTATTGATATTGGTGGTGGAACCGGAAAGCATGCCTTATGGCTCGCCCGGCGTGGTTATGAGGTTCATCTGATTGACATTGTTCCCCTTCATATTAAATTGGCTAGGCAGGAATCTGCGCGGCAGCCAGACTATCAATTAGCCAGTGCAGAGGTGGGGGATGCCTGTTCCATTGATAGAGATGACAACAGTGTTGACGCTGCCTTACTGTTCGGGCCACTTTATCATCTTACTGATAAACAGGATCGATTAAAAGCATTATCAGAAGCTCATCGGGTTTTAAAAACAGGTGGTGTTCTCCTGGCTGTCGGTATATCGCGCTTTGCATCCACACTTGACGGATTACGCTCGGAATTCCTTAAAGATTCAAAATTTGTTGAAATTGTGAATGGAGACCTTAAAAATGGACACCATCGAAATCCTACAGGTAATCCGAAATATTTTATGGATACCTTTTTTCACCATCCGAATGAACTAAAAGCCGAAGTAAACGAAGCAGGGTTTTTAAATAGCCGGATATATGGTGTGGAAGGACCTTCCTGGTTAGCTCCAAATATTGATGAATGGTGGAAAGATGAGACGCTCCGCAATGTTCTTCTTGGGATCGCCAGGGCATTAGAATCGGAACCCTCTCTTTTAGGTATAAGTTCGCATTTGATTGTAGTTGGTGTGAAACGATAAGGATCGGCATAACATCGGCTTTCACCGGAAAGCCTGATGAGACGTCGGTTTCCAGTGAAACCACGTTAATCAACAACGTCCCCTAAAACCTTTTAAGATTTTTTCTTTGTCTTGAAACTATCGTAATTTGAAACGAGTCGAAATGCACGTATCAGTTTTTCTATGAACAGCTTTTGGTTCATGAAGAGCGGTCCGGGACGATTTATTATGGTATTGTTAAGAAGTCCAAATGTAATCTGGAATGCGAAGCGGACGTTTATTTCTTCCTCATCAGTTAATGGACGGTCGGCTTGTTTACTTAACATTTTAATAGTCTTGGTTGCAACATCGTGACCTCCCTGCCTCATCGGCGCCCAGAATTCAGGATCACGCATGCCCCGCACCTGTGCAGTGCGCCAGAAATTGCGATTGTTCCATTGGTAATGAACAATGTCTTTTATTAAATCATCTATAAAATTATCATCATCATTATGAGAAGAAAAAAAATGATCCAGAGATGCCTTGCGCTCATTTCTGTGATGAGCGGCCAGGGCATCGAGCAATTCTTCTTTGCTTCGAAATCGCGCATAAAACGCACCAACGGAATAACCTGCCAAGCGGGAAAGCTCGGCGACAGTTATTGAATCCCACTCCCGCTTTTTTAATAATCTAAAGCCTGTTTTAATCAAAGCATCATAAGTTTTTTTACTTCTTTTTTGCATGATATTTGGCCCTGGTGAATCTGTTATAATTTTTTTATTATTATTTTATAATACTATTTAGCGGAAACAGGATTTTAAAGCAAGGTCAAAAAAAGGTGATAAAAAAAGGGCTCTTTATTTAAAAAGAGCCCTGATGAAAAATCAAATGAAAGTTGCTTATTTGCCAAGCCTTTCTTTGATTTCCTGTGCCTGCGTCCTTCCTTCGAGCTTGTAAATCTTTGCTATAAGATAATGCTTCATTCCCGAAGAGTCTCTCACGTAAATCTTGTGATGTCCGGGTGTAATATTAGTACTTGCATTGGAAAAGCCTATAGGCAGGTTTGAAATATCTGACGCTAATGGCTCGCCTAACACAAGAAGGTAATATTCACTTCCATTGGCTGTGATGATTATAGACTGATTGTCTGCCTGATCCCAATTTGAGACCTTTAATAAAGATGCACGAGTAAGCGCTTTAAGGTCATTATCGAGGTTATATTTTTCAGGCAAAGCAACCGGTGTTGTAGTCACACATGAGGTGAAGGCAAATAGAAGGACAGCAAGAGAGAGCATTTTAATCATCATTTTCATTATTTTATCTCCTTTCGTTTATATTTTGAAAATTGCTGACTAATAAATGTCACATTAGGACATTTTTTTGTTATATTAATACATCAAAAAGAAATAATCAAGCAAGTAATGCAATTAATATCAAAAATCAGACTTTTTTTGGATGGATACTGGACACTGATTTTAAAATCTGATAGACTTTCAGCCCTTTATGCCACATTATGCCACACTTGACTATTTTTAATGAAAATGAGGAATAAATGAAAATTCTTGTTACAGGCACAGCAGGTTTTATAGGCTTTCATACTGCCCTGAGATTGCTGGAAAGGGGCGATGAAGTAGTCGGTATCGACAGTATAAATGATTATTATGACGTCAATGTCAAATTCGGCAGGCTGAAAAAGGCAGGTATTGATCCGAAAAAGGCCGAAATGGGGGAAAGGGTTCAAAGCAGTGTGTATTCCGCGTACAGGTTCATTCGGGTCAATCTCGAAAACCGGCAGGCAGTCGAAGCCCTTTTTATGAAAGAAAGATTCGACAGGGTATGCCATCTGGCAGCCCAGGCCGGAGTGCGTTATTCGATCACCAACCCCTACGCCTATATAGACTCGAATATCATCGGTTTTCAGAATATTCTTGAGGCATGCAGGCACAATAATATCAGGCATCTGGTCTACGCATCCTCCAGTTCGGTATATGGATTGAATGAGAACTATCCCTTTTCAACGCACGATAATGTCGATCATCACTGTACGCGGCAACCAAAAAGGCGAACGAGCTTATGGCCCATACATACAGTCACCTGTATGGACTACCGACAACAGGGCTTCGCTTTTTCACTGTCTACGGCCCGTGGGGCAGGCCCGATATGGCCCTGTTTATCTTCACAAAGGCGATACTCGAAGACATGCCTATTGATGTATTTAACAACGGAAACATGAAAAGGGACTTTACCTATATTGACGATATCGTAACCGGGGTCATAAAGGTGCTGGACAACCCTTCATCTGGCGATCCATCATGGAGCGGCAAAGATCCCGATCCCTCAAGATCGCCCGCCCCTTACAGGATATACAACATCGGGAACAATTCGCCGGTTAACCTTATGGATTTCATAAGCGCGATAGAGGAATCCATCGGGAAGAAGGCAACAAAGAATTTTCTTCCCATGCAGGCCGGAGATGTGCCTGCAACGTGGGCAGGTGTGGATGATCTTATCAGGGACCTGGGTTATGCCCCGAGCGTGGGAATCGAAGAAGGGGTGGCCAGGTTTGTCGAGTGGTATATGGACTTTTACAGGGCAGGCGGTAAATAATATGGAATTTGATAAAAATATACTTTGCATAGGCGCCGGTTATGTGGGAGGGCCCACAATGGCCATGATCGCGGCGAAATGTCCTCAGTACAGGGTAACCGTGGTTGATATCAACGAACAGCGAATACGTGACTGGCAGAGTGACAACCTGCCTATATACGAACCCGGTCTTTATGATGTTGTAAAGACAGGTCGCGGCCGGAACCTCTTTTTTTCAACAGAGATAGAAAAGGGGATAAGAGAGGCGGACATAATCTTCGTTTCGGTAAACACCCCGACAAAGACATTCGGCCAGGGAGCGGGCAAGGCAGCGGACCTTCAATACTGGGAAAAGACCGCCAGGCAGATCCTGGCAAACTCCGACCGCAGTAAGATAATAGTTGAGAAATCGACGCTTCCAGTCAGAACCGCCAAGGCCATGGAACGAATACTGAATAACAGCGATTCAGGGATCAGTTTTGAGGTGGTATCCAATCCCGAATTTCTTGCCGAGGGTTCGGCTGTTAAAGACCTTGAGAACCCGGACAGGGTGCTTATAGGGTCAAGGGAAACCGAGGCAGGCATCAGGGCAAGAAAAGAGATAGTTGAGATATACGCAAACTGGGTGACCCCTGAAAAGATAATCGAATCCAATGTATGGAGTTCGGAACTTTCAAAACTCACTGCAAATGCCTTTCTGGCGCAGAGAGTGTCGTCCATCAACTCTCTCTCCGCCCTCTGTGAAAAGACCGAGGCGGATATTGATGAGGTCTCCTTTGCGGTAGGGAAGGATTCAAGAATAGGTGAAAAATTTCTAAAGGCCAGTGTTGGTTTCGGGGGGTCATGTTTTAAAAAGGATATTCTCAATCTGGTCTACATCTGCCAGAATTACGGCTTGAATGAAGTAGCCGACTACTGGGAATCGGTTGTAAAGATCAATGAATGGCAGGAAAAAAGATTTGTCAGCAACATGCTCTCAAATATGTTCAACACGGTTGCGGGGAAAAAAATAGCCATACTGGGTTTCGCGTTCAAGGCCAATACCGGCGATACACGTGAATCCCCGGCCATTTATATTGCAAAGGGGCTGCTTGAGGAGCGCGCGCATGTAGTCATATCCGATCCCAAAGCACTTGATAATGCGAGACAGGATCTCAAAGATATTCAGGGAGAAGTCACCTATGAACAGGACCCCTATAGAGCGGTTGAGGGAAGCCATGCTATTGCCCTTCTGACGGAATGGGATATCTACCGGAACCTGGATTACCGGCGCATGCTTGAAACCATGGAAAAACCCGCCTTCATCTTTGACGGCAGAAACATCCTTGACCATAAATGCCTCTTTGATCTGGGATTTAATGTCTTTGCCATAGGAAAAAGGCCCCTGAAGCACTTTTAATTGTTAATTGGTCACAAAACCATTAAAAAACCTATAAAGGAGATTTTTTAATTTGGAGATTACCACTATAAAAGGATTCAGGGACATCCTGCCTCAGGAAACAGCAATCTGGCAGAGAGTGGAGTCAAAGGCAAGAGAGGTCTTTGAGATATTCGGATTCAGGGAGATTCGGACTCCTCTGCTTGAGTGGACAGAGTTGTTCAGCAGAGGAATAGGACAGGAAACCGATATCGTCTCAAAGGAGATGTATACCCTTTCGGACAGCAGGGGAAGAGGAATGACCCTGCGGCCCGAGGCAACTGCCTCGGTTGTAAGGGCATATATACAGAACCGCATGTATCAGGCAAATCAGGTCAGCAAACTTTATTCTATCGGCCCCATGTTCAGGCATGAAAGACCCCAGAAAGGGAGATTCAGGCAGTTTCACCAGATCAATGCCGAGATCTTCGGGGATGAAGGTCCCCGATCGGACGCCGATCTGATCAATATGGCCATGCATCTGTTCAGGGTCATCGGTCTTGAAGGCCTGTCCCTTAAAATCAATTCACTGGGCTGTGAGTTCTGCCGAATGGAATATAAAAAAGATCTCAGAAAATTTTTTGCAGAAAGGTCACATGCCTTATGTCCTGACTGCGTAAAGCGGGCTGATCTGAATCCTCTGAGGGTATTTGACTGTAAGATAGAGACATGCAGGCAACAGGTCGTGGACGCCCCTTCGATTCTCGATTATATCTGTGATGACTGCCGGGTTCATTTCAGGACCCTGGGTGAGTACCTGGAAGAATTGGGTGTGACCTTTGTGGTGGATCATCGCCTGGTAAGAGGGCTCGATTACTATTCAAGAACCACATTTGAGATACAGACCGACAGGCTTGGTTCACAGAACGCCGTGGCAGGCGGGGGACGTTATGACGGCCTTGTAAAACAGCTTGGAGGACCGGATCAAAAGGGTATGGGTTTTGCCATAGGTTTTGAAAGGCTCGTCGCGCTTATTGAAGATGATGAGTTGCAGACAGAAAAATGCCCTGAATTATTTGTCATAGGCCTTGGGGAAAAGGCGCAAAAACTGGCTTTCGGCTGGGTAAGCGAATTGAGAAAGGCGGGGATTTCCGCTGAGATGGAGTACGCGTCAAAGGGGCTCAAGGCCCAGATGAAAGCGGCAGACAAGCTTGGAGCCAAAAGGACATTGATAGTCGGGGAAGATGAACTGGCAAAGGGAAAGGTGATTTTGAGGGACATGAAGACAAAGGA
>CAZJOB010000224.1:0-6137 GCA_964547435.1 uncultured Desulfatiglans sp.
TAAAAATGACTAAAGCAAATGAAAATCAAACAAAAACAGGGCTTTCGGATTTTGCCCGGCGAATCAGGCAGCACCATGATTTCGGGCCTTCCTTTGTCCATTACAGGCACATAGAACCGGTCGAGGCATCCTACAGCCGGGCGCCTGTTCTTTCTGAAGAACTCAGCCGGATGCTTTCGGAAAACAGTATAGGCAATCTGTATTCTCATCAGGCTGAGGCAATAGGGCATATCAGAAACAATGAAAATGTAATTATTTCAACCCCCACCGCCAGCGGCAAGAGCATCATATACAATCTGAGCGTAATAGAGGCCCTTATAAACAATGAATCGGCCAGGGCGCTGTATATTTTTCCCCTCAAGGCCCTGGAACAGGATCAGATGAAGACATTGCTGTCTTATATAAGGGCAGTCAGGTCCAGGAAAATAACCGCGGACATATATGACGGCGACACCTCCCCGTTTAAACGAAAAAAGCTGAGGACCGAGACGCCTGACATCCTTTTTACCAATCCGGATATGCTTCATATGGGGATACTGCCTTTTCATGAAAAATGGAAAACCCTTTTTGAAAACCTTTCATATGTCATAATCGACGAGGTCCACACCTACAGGGGCATCTTCGGGTCACACATGAATCAGATTATAAAGAGATTGAAAAGGATCTGTTCTATTTACGGATCAAAACCCAGGTTTATACTGCTCTCAGCCACAATAGACAATCCTGAAACCTTCGGAAGCACCCTCATAGATGATAGAATAAAGGTGGTGGATTCATCAGGTTCACCGCGATCCGGACAGCATTTTCTGTTTCTTAACCCGGAAGCAAGCTCCAATTTTTCAGCGGCAAGGCTTTTTGCCTATTGTATTCAGTCAGGATACAGGACCATAGCCTTTACACAGTCCAGGAAGGTCACAGAACTGATCCATCTATGGACCTCGCAGATCTCACCCCGTCTGCGTGATAAGGTCAGTTCCTACAGGGCCGGTTTCATGCCGGAGGAGCGGCGGGATATCGAAAAGAGACTCGCAACAGGCGAACTTCTTGGAGTTGTGTCGACAAGCGCCCTGGAACTGGGCATCGATATAGGCAATCTTGATATCTGCATTCTGGTGGGTTATCCTGGCACCATTATAAATACCTGGCAGAGAAGCGGCAGGGTCGGCAGGGCAGGAAATGAATCCATGACAATTCTCATAGCCAAACCCGACGCCCTGGACCAGTATTTCATCAAACATCCGGGTGAACTCTTCGGGCGATCGTTTGAGGCGGCAGTGCTTGATCCTAATAATTCCTATGTTGTTGAAGCCCACCTTCCATGCGCGGCTGAAGAATCGCCAATCAGTCTCGATGATAAGTCCTTCTGGCCCGATAACCTTGAAGAACGCCTTGAAAAGCTTGAGTTCGAAGGAAGGCTCTCAAGGAGCGTTGATACGCCTCCGGCATGGTATTCGGCCCTATCCAGGCCCCATACAAAGATCAACATAAGGTCCGGGGGGCAAAGCTACACCATATTTGATAAGGCAACCGGCGCGGCTATAGGTTCTATTGACGGAATGAGGGCCTTTAAGGAATGTCACCCCGGAGCAATGTATCTTCACATGGCAAAACAGTACATCGTGGAATCCCTTGACCTGGAGAACAGGGATATAATAGTCGGCAGAACAGACCTCAATTATTTTACCAGGGCAGTCTCCCAGAAGGAGACCGAGATAATAAAGGTGAACAGAAGCCGGCCCCAGGGACAGTTCATTGTAAGGGAAGGCATACTAAAGGTAACCGAACAGGTGACAGGTTATGAAAAGAGGGCACTTCCGGGGCAGGAGCTTATCGGGACCTTTCCCCTTGAGCTGCCGGAGCAGACCTTTGAAACCGTGGGTTTCTGGATAGAAATAGAACCCATCATCAACCGGATACTGGAAGAAAAAGACCAGCATCTCATGGGAGGGATACATGCTATCGAGCATGGAGCTATCGGGATTTTCCCCCTTTTCGCCCTTTGCGACCGGAATGATATCGGAGGCATATGTTATCCATATCACCCTCAGGTGGAAAAGACCGCCATATTCATCTATGACGGCCATCCGGGCGGTGTGGGCCTGGCACAGCGCGGATATGAGGTGATATCAGACCTGCTGGAGAAGACATGTACGCATATAAAAGAATGTGAATGCGAGGAAGGATGCCCTTCATGCATACATTCTCCCAAGTGCGGCTCGGGCAATAAGCCCCTGGACAAGAACGCAGCCATCACTATTCTTGAATTTCTTCTCGGCCGGATACCTCTTGACAGATATTATGATATGGCAGCAGAAGGTGAACAGGAATTCAGCTTAGAGGATAAGGAGATTATGGAACCCGAAAAAAAAGAGCCCCGAATTATCTTTTTTGATCTGGAAACACAGAAACTGGCCCAGGAGGTCGGAGGCTGGAATAATTGTCATCTTATGAGGATCTCAGTCGCGGTCACATATGACAGCATTGAAAAATGTTTTTTCAGCTTTACCGAGGACAGGGTGGAAGAACTGCTTCAGCAGCTTCAAAAGGCCGATCTCGTGGTCGGATTCAATGTCAAGAGGTTCGACTACGCGGTTCTCGGAGCCTACACGAACTTAAGTCTGCGAAAACTCCCCACCTTCGACATTCTGGAGGACGTTTACAGACGCCTCGGTTTCAGGCTGGGGCTGGACCACCTGGCAAAAGAGACTGTTGATCATGGTAAATCTGCGGATGGACTCAAAGCGGTTGAATGGTTCAGGCAGGGGGAAATCGAAAAACTGACCGACTACTGTAAGCAGGATGTCGCCGCCACAAGAGATCTGTTTAATTACGGCCTCGCAAACGGCCACCTGGTATACAGGTCAAAAAAAGACAACCAGAGATTAAGGCTGCTTGTGGACTGGGATATTGACAGCCTGGTAAAATCAGACATATCAAATCATTAAGCGAAACAATGTGTTAATTTTATACGGTATACGGTATACGGTATACGGTGTACGGTGTACGGAATACGGTTAAGGAAAATTGAAAGCAGATGGCCCATATGAAAATCTTCACCGGTTTTCTGGATATTATTTATCCTCCGCGATGTCATGTATGCGGGGATTTTCTTCATTTGCCGGACAAGGCGCCTTTAATATGCGGGAACTGTCTGGAAGGTTTCAGAAAAATAAATCACCCAATCTGCTCAATATGCGGGATTCCATTCCAATCCTGTAACGAGGAAGATCACCTGTGTGAAAAATGTATCAGAAAGAGACCTTATTATGACGAATTGAGGGCCCTGTTCCTCTATGAAAACGGCATAATGGAGGCTATTCATTTGATGAAATATATGAGCAAGCCCCATATAGCCCGATCTTTAGCCCCTCTACTTGCATCATTCGCTCAGGACTGGTTGAAGAATATTTGTGAAATGACCATGGTCCCTGTGCCGCTCCATCCTCGAAAGCTCAGGCAAAGGGGATTCAACCAGAGTCTTGTTCTTGCCGAAGAAATGGCATCAATATTGAATATCGAACTGGAGTATTTATCATTCAGGAGGACAAAAGATACAAAATCCCAGACAGGCCTTAATATGGATGAAAGAAGGAAAAATGTTAAAAATGCCTTTGAACTCATAGACAGAAGGCATTATAAGGAAAGAACAGTGATACTGGTTGATGATGTTGCCACAACAGGCAGCACCATAAATGAATGCGCCAGGACATTGAAAAAAGCCGGCTGTGAAAAGGTATATGGACTTGTACTGGCAAGGACCCAGGCATACTGAACATCAGGAGATATAAATGGCAGTATATCAACAGAAAATCAAGGACCTGTCCGAGGCGAAAAAGGAGACAGGGATGCTGAAAAAACAGGGCAAAAAGATCGTCTTTACAAATGGCTGTTTTGACATCCTTCACATCGGGCATGCGCGTTATCTCTATTCGGCAAGGGAGCTGGGAGATTTCCTTTTAGTCGCGGTCAACAGCGACAGATCGGTCAGGGCTATAAAGGGGCCTGAAAGGCCCATAAATCCTGAGAATGCAAGGGTTGAAATGCTTGCAGCATTAGGCTGTGTGGATATGGTGATCATATTTGACGAGGAAGATCCCCTCAGGGTAATCGAACAACTGAAGCCTGATATTCTGGTAAAGGGCGGCGACTGGAAGGAGGATCAGATAATCGGTTCAGATGTGGTTAAAAAGGCCGGTGGAAGAGTGATAAGCCTGCCTTTTGTGGACGGGGCTTCCACTACCGGAATTATTAAAAAGATAATGAACAGATAGAATTAATCACTAACTGTTCTCAAATATTCCTCAATATATTCTGCGGAAAAATGTGTTCCCCTCTGCAATTCAATTATCTCCGGCAGGCACTGAATAAAACAGTCAACAACATCAATATCAAAGTGGCTCCCTGCGCCCTCCTTCAATACCCTGACAGAAGCCGCCAGAGGCATAGGATCATTATCCAAAATCTCTTCGCCATTGTATTTCGGATAATCCCTGGAGGAAGTCAGCGCATCAAAGACATCGGAGACAGCCAGTATCTTGGAGCTTAAGGGAATCCTTTTACCGTCAAACCCGAAAGGATAACCCTCACCGTCTATCCTTTCATGATGCTGTGAAGCTATATCAGGCACATCTTTAAGGGCATCAGGGAAGTGAAAATTTTTAAGTGTATCCCTTGTCCTTACAGGATGCTTATTCATCTCAGCCCTTTCTTCATTTGTGAAGAGACCCTGTTTCAGCAAAACATTATCACGTATGCCTATTTTACCAATATCGTGAAGAAGTGCCGCATACTTTATTACTTCCAATTCTTCATTTTTCAATCCCATTCTTCTTCCAATTATCAGAGAATATTCAGTTACCCTCTGGGAATGACCGGCTGTAAAGGGATGTCTGGCATCGACAGTGGCGGAAAGGGTCCTGATAGAACTTTCAAATGAGATCTGCATCTCATTTATCAGGGAATGGTTTTCAAGTGTAACTGCGACCTGTGAGGCTATTGCGTCAAGAATTATCTCATCATTCTGATCAAATCGCCCTCCGCCCTTCTTATTGAGCACCTGAAGGACGCCTATTCTCTCCCTTGACCTGTTATATACAGGAACACACAATACCGATCTGGTTCTGAAATTGTTTTTATGATCATACACTTTATCAAAAAACGGCAGGTTCCGCGCATCGGCTACATTTATCTTTTGCCCGTTTTCCGCAACTTTTCCGCTTATTCCCCGACCTATGGGCAGATGGATATCCTCGATCTCCTGTGCGACCTTGGTCCATAACTCATTCTTTTCCCGGTCAATAAGATACAATGAAGTGCGTTCAGCCTCCATAATATCGGTAGTCGCATTCACAATCAGTTCCAAAAGTCTGTCAAAATGCATGTCGGCATTGAGATTTCTTGACATATTAATAATAGCCGTCAGTTTTTCATTAAGCTTGCCCTGTTCCCGAATGAGCCTCTTATTTTCAAGATGGAGGTTTCGTTCTCTTACAACCCTTTCCATTTTAAAAATTATTTCATTAATTTTAAACGGCTTTGTGATCAGCTCGGATGCCCCCGATTCTTTAATCAGGTCCGTTGAATATTCCTGAACATACCCGGTTATTATGATAAACGGGATTTCAGGTTTAATCTCCCTTGTTTTATGCATCAGATCAAAACCGCTCATATGAGGCATGCGTATATCAGAAAAAATGAGTTCAAATTCATTTTCCTGAACAAGATCAAAAGCCTCAACACCATCGGCCGCTGTCCAGCACAGATACCCTAATGAACCAAGCGCTTCTGACAACGCTGAACGTATTATGAATTCATCATCGACCACCAGTATTGAATGCTTTTTCATGTATTTCCTCTATTATTTCATGAACAATTTCAAACAGATATCTGCAAAACAGACCGCTATTTATCCTGTAATGTCATTAAACCCGAATGAAATGCTCTCATTTGATTATCGGAAGGCAACCTCATTTTCTGAAATAAAAAATGAAAATAACCATTTGAATTGATTCTCAATAAAATGTGATTGTAATAATAAATGTAACAAAACACATCTAACAATTTACCCCGTATTCCGTTCCTTTTAGCAGTTCTGAAGCACATAATAGCACATTGAATAATAACAAGGGGATGTTATT
>CAZJOB010000225.1:0-6136 GCA_964547435.1 uncultured Desulfatiglans sp.
GTAAATCCTCCGGAATCAAGGACATCTTTTATGCTTACTGAATTACTGGTCATTTTCCCTCCAACTTTTAATTATTGATTTTCAAAAGGTTAAATCTTTCACTGTTAAATTTATTAACCTCTTCAGAGATAATGGCATCAACATTTTCATAGATACTCCCAGGGGCTCCATAGGTCAGGCATGGAATGAAACTGCCGCCAGGTGTATATCCTTCCAGCGCCCTTTTTACCTCGGCACGGATTGTTTCCTCCGGGGCGTCTGCGCGGTCAACTATGGCTGCATCAATACCTCCCATTATGACCATATCTCCGTCGAGTTGTTTCTGGATTTTGGGGATATCGTTCTGGGGAAGGGCGCCCTGCCATATATCAATCCCCAGTTCAACCATATCCTCTACTATCGGTTCCAGGAATGAATCCGCATGGTGCATTATTATAACCCCCTTCTCATTCATATACCGGTATGTTTTTACATACTGGGGTTTAATAAATTCTCTCCATGTATCAGGACTCATAAACATGCTGTTTTTACTGCCCCAGTCATCGTGAGAAAGCATAATATCGGGCTTAAGATTGTCTACTATCAGTTTCATATAGTTAAACCTGTATTCGCCCACATATTCACAGAGCTCCATCATGTATTCAGGTTCAAGCAGGAAATTAATAAGCGTATCCTCAAATCCCATGAGAAAATGCAGTTGCTCAAATACACCCGTCGGCATGAATGCCATTAATAAATTGTTTTCACGGTCTATCTTTGAAACTGCTTCAAGTGCAGTCTCCCATACAGCAGGATCAGAACAGTTGCCAACAATGTCAGGGGCTATGGCACTCTTCTTCCATTCACATATATCCGGAACAACCTTGTCATCCAGTGTAACATGAGGCATGGCAGCTATCTGTTCTTTGGGCCATATGACAAGGGTTCCCCATTTGTCACGAATCGGCTCCATGCCCTGAAAGCGTTTCCCCCTTGCGTAAGCGGCGACTGGATCTGCGGGGAAGAAAACCATATTTTCATATTGATCTACAAGTCGATCAGGTTTGCCGCCTTTTTTTACTGTCTCCAGAAAGTTTTGTTTTGCGGAAAGCATATGCATCACTCCTTTTACAATCAATTAATAGCGATAAATCTAGTTGCTTCAGAAACTACACATTAAATAAATATTAAAATGAAGGCCCTTAATCTGTCATTTTCCGGACTTTTATGGCCTTCAGATCTCCGGTGGGACATACTACCTCACAAGCGCCGCATCCATTACATTTTAAAGGATCAACGCCCGGAAAGGATTCATATGCTTCTTCGTTCCACCGGACCTCAATTGCCTCATAGGGGCAGGCCCGTATACAGGTATTGCAGTCGCTAAAACCCCACAAACACAGGGAAGTGTCCACACTCGCCTTTCCTATAACATACCTGTTTTTCTGCTCCAGATTTAAGCTCTGCAAGGCCCCGCTGGGGCATGCCCTTGTGCAGGCATTGCAGTTTTCTTTACAGTATTCACTTTCATAGCGTATTACCGGCGCCAGAAATCCGAGTATCCCGGCCTGTCCTGTATCAGGATGTATTATCCTGGACGGGCAGGCGCGAATGCAGTTTCCACATCTGAGGCACATACCTGTAAACTCGTCCTCGGTAACAGCGCCGGGTGGACGTAACGGAGTATCCTTTGGTCCTGCCTGACCTGTTTTTTGCGCGAGCAGACTTAATCCAAGGCCTGCTGCAACTGCAAAAAACGATCTTCGTGTTGCCGGGAATATGCTGTCCGGTACGGCTTTGACCTGAGAATCCTTTTCGGTCTGCTTTCTGATATTTCTACTGCAGAAGGATCCGATATTTTCAAGAATATCCTGCGTTCCGCCCAACGGGCATATACGGGCGCACCAGATATTACCCGAGGTTAATGCCAGTAACAGAAGTATCAATATCCCTGACAGGGAAATAAAGACCGATAGGATATTCGATGCTTTGTAAACAGAAAAGGCATTGTTCAAGAAAGCAAGAGGGTCCATCCATAGAAAAAGGGGATAACCGATTATTGCGCCCGCCGCTGTTAATATAGCGATATATTTACCGATGGGCGGGCAGCCTTTCCACCATATCTTTTTTGTTAATTTTATACCTGAAACAGTATCAAGGATAAGACCGGTTGGACATACATAGCGGCAGAAAAATCTTTTTCGAAACAGGGATATCACAGAAAAAACCAGCCCAAGGATCGAACCCACCCAGAAAGTTCCAACTGCCAGTATTGTACATATAGTGACGAAAGGACTTGCCTGAACAAATATTCTTGAACTGTGAACCCAGAAAGGAAATGGGAGCAGTAAAACAGCCGAGAAGAGAAAGCAACCCAGTCTCACATACGAGCGCAGATCATGCCTTATCATTTAAGAAAAACCTCCACGCCTGTTTTAACCTGTGATTCTTAAATAGATGTAGAAAACGGATATCAGAATCTGAATCAGAATGGCAATTCCGCTCCACAGCCTGATTACATGCCCAGGCTGATAAGCATCAGGAACCTGGTTCCCGAACATACTGCGGTGATTAAGCCACGCGATAAACGGTCCTACAAGAAAAGCAATCACCGATGTCATGTCGATAAATGCCTCAAAATTTTTCATAAATACGCTTATTACTGTAAGGCATGCAATGACCAGAAGCACCATCACCCAGTCGTAGAAGCGCCTCCCTAAAAATTTACCGCCTGACCGTGGCAGCATGTCAATAGCAAGCGCTTCTATCACACGGGGATATCCATCCATGACTGTGAGGAGTGTTGACAGCATCACAGTAATGGCTGCTATACCAATAGGATAATAGGCCCAGTTTCCCACAAGCTCAGTAAAAAGCCTGATCACCTGATTGGCAAAACCAATGGAGTTCTTTTCAGGAGTCACGCCGTTGCTATACATGACAACCATGCCCAGCAGCACAAAGCATACAGCAAGTATGAAGGTGGTTATAAAACCGATATTAAAATCCAGCCTGGCTTCGGCTACAGTAACCTCGCGTCCAGAGTCATCAGCTTTTGCACGGGCCCACAGTGACTGAAGGACTGATGCATCGAGTGGCGTGGGCATATAACCTGCCATTGCCACCACGTAGATCATGGTGGCCACGTCAAAATTGACGTATCCAAATGACATCCCGTTTAACCTCAGCTTGAACATGGCGCTGACCGTGGTTAGCATGATCAGCAGTGTGAATAATGCAACGATGCCTTTAGACAGCCGCTCAAGTATATGATAGCGTCCGGTAATCAGGATCACCGCACAAATCACCAGAAGGGCTCCATTGTCGGTCAGCAGACCGAATGAAACACCCATCACTGCATTGATAAGCGCGGTGGTGACAAGTCCTATTGCCGCTGTAATAAAGACCATGCTCAATATCTGATACAGACCAAACAGCCACAGGATCCAGCGGCCAAAGCTTATATAGCTGTCCACAAGTGAACGGCCTGTGGCAGCAGCAAACTCATTGCCGAAACGAAGGCCCGGATACTTGATCAGACAAAAAAACAGAATGAAAGGGATCATTGCCAGGCCATACACCGCGCCGGAGCGTGTGGCGTAAACCAGGTGTGATACACCTACCGCCGCGGCAGTGTACAAAATACCAGGACCGAGCACTGCCAATATATTATTACCGGATTTTCTCATTTTATATTCCTTATGCCTAACCGGGCAGGATTACCCCCTGTTTTTTGAGTTTAGCCTGTAGGGTCTTGATATCAATCTTTCTCAGATCCACGTTGCCGGCTATTGCCTGCGCCGCTGCAACTCCTGCCGCCTCACCAAGGGCAATACAATGGGGTATCAGGTTAAAGTATTCGTTTACAATCGCCTCAGATGCGAATGCCCTGCATGCAACAAGAAGGTTGTTAACCCCGGCCGGTATCATGCAGCGATAGGGCATGTAGGTTACAGGGTATTTTATCGAATTTTTGCCCCGGTCCACATCAGGAAATATCGCGATGGTGTCTTCAAAAGGCTTGTCTGTGTTCATGTCTTTTTCAGAGACCACATATTCGCCTAAAACCCGTCTGGCGCCCCGGGTGCCAAGCTGAGGATTGGACAGTACAATGAAGCTGTTTTCAAAACCGGGATAATGCTTCTTATAAAAATCATGGGTTATCAGCATCTCTTTTCTCCCCAGAAATTCTACTCTGGTAAGTTCCTCAACATCCACCTGGCTTGAATTCGCATAACGGGGAAATATCCAGACCACACGCTCCTGGTTTTTCAAATTGCTGGTCATAAACCTGGGATGTCCGCCGAGTTTGCTCAGATCTCTCATTTTTTCGCTAATTTCATTTTGATGCGAGTTTCTGAAATCGTAATATTTTTTCAGGTCAACGTTGTCTATCCAGTAGGAAAAGGATAGATTTGCGATTCTCATTGTACGTTCGATATCACTGTTAAAACCTGCCCCCGCGTATGGTAGCAGGTCACCGTCGCCTGTGGAATCTATTACGACCTTTGCAAGCACCGCCTGCCTGCCTGATTTGCTCTCAAAGATGACGCCTTTGACCTTGTTGCCGTCCATTACAGGTTCAGTGCCCCATGCATGAAGATATGTCTTTACCCCTGCCTCTTCCACCATGTCCTGCAATATGCATTTTGATATCTCGGCATCGATGTGCACAGAATATATTACCCTTTGCTCACGTATATTAAAAAAGGAGCGATTCTGGTAATATGCGACCAGTTTCTTGTCGTCTGAACCCCAGTGCTCCTTCTTCGGGTAATCGGCTGCCTCCCTGAGATTCAGCCGGTCTATCCACTCCTGAGTAATGCCTGCTATCTGCTGTTTACCGCTGAAATCGCTCAGGTTCGGAATAATGGTAACCAGGCCGCCGGTGCCCATGCCTCCCAGGTGTTCATATCTTTCAATAAGCACCGTATCAGCGCCGCTCCTGGCAGCCGCCACAGCAGCCCCTATACCTCCGGGTCCGCCGCCAATAACCACAACATCAGCGGTCCTGCATACCCTGGTCTCGCGGGCAGCTTCTTTTATTGTTTTTCCCGATATCTTTGCAGATGACTCATTTGCGCTGGCAGATGTCGTCAGCGCCAAACCTCCCGCTCCAATGGCAAAGGCAGCAGCCCCCTTTATTGCTGTATTTTTGACAAACTCCCTGCGGGTTATTCCGTTTTTAACTTCTTTTGTAGATCTCATAACAAACTCCCATCACCAAAAAATATTGTTTAAGGTCATTGAAAGCATACTGAATCCATTTAACCTGGAAGGACTACGCCCTGTTTTTTGAGGGTAGCCTGTAATGCCTTGATATCGACCTTTCTGACATCGATACCAGCGTTTACCGCCTGTGCTGCCGCGGCTCCGGCAGCCTGTCCAAGGGCGATACAATGGTGTATTAAATTAAAAGCGTCATTGATTGCAGCATCTGATGAAAACGCCCGGCAGGCAACAAGCATATTGTCGACATTGCGCGGTATCAGACAGCGATAGGGCATGTACATTAAAGGATTTTTATCATCCAGATTAGGAAATATCGCGATGGTGTCCATAAAAGGATCCTTTGCTTTCATGTCTTTTTCGCTGACAACATAATCTCCAACAACCCGTCTGCCGCCGCGCGTGCCGAGCTGCGAATTGGAAAGAACTATGAAGCTTTTTTCAAAACCGGGAACATGTTTTTTGTAAAAATCGTGTGTTATCAACATCTCTTTACGGCCTAAAAACTCTACCCGTGTAAGCTCCTCGACATCATACTGACAGGTATTTGCGTAACGGGGAAAGCACCAGACCACATTCTCCTGGTTTTTCAGGTTGCTGGTAAGAAACCCGGCCGTTCCGCCAAGTTTCCTGACTTCGCGCATCTTTTCGGTCAGTTCCTTTGCATTTGATTTTTTATAATCCTCATATTTTTTCAGATCAATATTATCTATCCAGTAGGAAAAGGAAAGATTTGCGATCCTCATGGTGCGTTCTATATGGGTTTCAAAGTCCGCCCCTGCATAGGGCAACAGGTCCCCATCGCCAGTGGAGTCGATGACAACCTTTGCAAGCACCGCCTGCCTGCCGGATTTGCTTTCAAAGATAACACCCCTAGCTTTGTTGCCCTCCATTATGGGCTCTGTTCCCCAGGAATGGAGATATGTCT
>CAZJOB010000226.1:0-4641 GCA_964547435.1 uncultured Desulfatiglans sp.
ATCAAACGGTCCAGGAATCAAGCGATAAACATAATAAATACAAACACTTGACCCCTTGAACCCTGGAACCCTTGGCCCCTTTTTCCCATTATTCATGTTAATCTCTCCAGGGCACAGTCCTCGATATCCACTTCAAGGGACCTGTTTATCAGTTCTACTGAAACAACCACTTTATTATTCTGCCCTTTGTGACGCAGATAGAAACCGACAAGTCCCTTGAGCGGCCCATCCATTATCATTACCCTGTCGCCCCTCTGCATAAATTCCCTGTTCTGCACTGTTCTGTCTGTTCCGTTCAATATCATCAGAGAGTTTATTTCCTCATCCCTGGCCGGGACCGGAGTTCCCTTGAAACCTACCATGCGGACCACACCCACGGTTTTTAGTATATTTAGATACTCTTCGGGAGCAAGGGCTGAATGAACAAAGACATACCCGGGCAGCAGGGGAATAAGTATCTTTTTCCGCCTGTCTTTTCTACGGCTCATTACCTGTATCTTCGGAAGAAATACCTCTATGGATTTTCCATAAATGCCGTCATAAACCTTTTGTTCAAAACGGCTTCTGGTATGCACGGCGTACCACTTTGCTGATTCATTGGTCATTAACTGAAATCCTTTATATTATTGCTGTCTAAAACCAGTTTTCAGATTCCGCTCACAAAAGACAAGCACAATCACGGTGATTTTTCAATAATGGGGCACGAATAACTTGTCAAGAGAAAACCGGGTTTTTAAGAAAACCACGGGGTTATTTGTTGTTGACATACAACGCCGGACTCTCTATATTTTTGTCCTCAAAAAGGGAATTCTTATCAACTCAACACAACCGAAGGCGCCGGGCGACTGGGCGAAGACAATGAACATACAAACATTTCGAAAGAGCACTGTTACCAACCCTGTTTACTCCATCTGTATTCCGACCTGGAACAATCTTGCCTATTTAAAGCTCTGCATCAGATCGATACACGGAAATTCCGCATACAGTCCCGAAATCCTGGTCCATGTCAACGAAGGCAGCGACGGAACACTTGAGTGGTTGAAAACCCAGAACGTATCGTTTACTTACAGCAAGGAAAACATCGGGGTATGCTGGTCGCTCAATGCCTTGCGCCCACTGGTAACCAGCGACTATATCGTCTTCATGAACGACGACATGTATGTGTGCCCGGATTGGGATAAAGCCCTTCTCGATGAAATCAGACAATTGCCCGACAATAAATTCTTTTTATCGGCCACTCTGCTGCAGCCACGCCCGTTCTTTTGTAAAAGCGTTATAGCCCCCGCAGATTTCGGTCAGGATATTACATCCTTCAATGAGGAAGGTCTGCTGAAACACTTTATGGATTTTGACCATCCTGACTGGAGAGGGAGTACATGGCCTCCCAACATCGTCCATCGTGACATCTGGGATCTTGTAGGAGGTTACAGTGTGGAATATTCTCCGGGTCTCTACAGTGATCCCGATTTTTCGGCAAAACTCTGGATGGCCGGCGTACGCCATTTCAAGGGGGTGGCAAAAAGCCGCGTATACCATTTTGTAGCCAGGTCGACCGGCAGAGTTAAAAAAAATGACGGCAGTCGTCAGTTTCTTGCCAAGTGGCATATCACCTCCTCCATTTTTATAAAGAGTATGCTTAAAAGAGGAGAAGCTTTTGAAAATGGTGCAGATACAGATCGTGATCGCCCCACCAGAAAAGACATTATCAGAAGTAAATTAAAAAAAATAATTCAAAGCATGGGGAAACCCGGAAATTCTTCACTTTTAACCGATAAATAGCCATCCTGAATTCAGGCGTCATCCTTTGGCATACTGAGAATATTTGTCTCTCTTGACAAAAGACAATGCCGGTGCTATTTAAAATCCCTTTAAATATTGAAATTGCTTAAAATTTATGTGCCTTTTAAGGGGAAAAGCCATACCCATTAAACACCATCATATTGTTATAGAGGGTCCTCTGGGGGTCGGCAAGACCAGCCTGGCAACAAAACTGGCTGAAAGGATTGATGCTGAAACCCTGCTGGAGCAGACCGAAGATAATCCTTTTCTGGAAAAATTCTACAGGAATCCGAAACGGTATGGTTTTCAGATCCAGATCTTTTTTCTTTTAAGGCGCTATCAGCATTCACTGGACCTGAACCAGGTGGGGCTCTTCAACCGGACTGTTATATCCGACTATATGTTTGATAAAGACAGGATCTTCGCCCGCGCGAACCTGGATGACAATGAATTCTGGCTGTATGATCAGCTATTTCAGTTGCTGAAGAAAAGACTGCAACCCCCTGACCTGGTTATATTTTTGCAGGCAAAGACAGAAGTTCTTATGGAAAGGATAAGGAACAGGGATGTGGAATATGAAAAATCCATAAGCTATAGGTACCTGGATGAGATAAATCAGGGGTTCAATGAATTCTTTTTCCATTACACTGGTTCTCCCCTGCTGGTGGTGAACGCCTCGCAGATCGATTTTGTAAACGTGAGGGAGGATTTTGAGAATCTGGTGAATGAGATTAGCAGGATCAAATCGGGTGTGCAGTATTATGTGCCCGTCAGTTCAAGGGGCTGATATATTTTTTTTAGTCAGGATTAACAGGATATACAGGATTTTTTTATTAGGGCATGCGAAAAATCTTCAGACGCAGGTCATCTAAAGAGTAACGAATGGAAGTCATAGAGTCAGTAAAGGAGATGAAGGAGAAATCCCGGGATATTCTGCAGTCAGGCAAAAAGATCGCTTTTGTGCCTACAATGGGTTTTCTCCATGAGGGCCATCTTACCCTTCTCAGGGAGGGTAAATCGCGTGAAGATGTGCTTGTTTTGAGTATATTTGTAAATCCCATACAGTTCGGGCCCCAGGAGGATTTAAATGAATATCCGCGCGACCTGAAAGGCGATCTGAAAAAGGCGGAAAGCGCCGGGGTGGACATTGTGTTCATTCCACGCGCGGAAGATATGTATCCTGATGGATTTCAGACAGGCATCAGGGTTGAAAACATACCAAAACATCTATGCGGCCTGTCGCGTCCTGGTCATTTTGACGGGGTGGCGACTGTCGTCGCCAAGCTCTTTAATATAGTGAGACCGAATATTGCCCTGTTCGGTCAAAAAGATTTTCAGCAACTGGCCGTAATAAGGCGCTTGGTAAAGGACCTTGACATGGATGTAGAGATTATAGGAATTCCAACAGTGAGAGAACCGGACGGCCTTGCGATGAGTTCCAGAAATAAATATCTGAACAAGGAAGAGAGGGTGTCTGCCCTGTGCCTTAAAAAATCCATTGACATGGCGCAGGATTATGTGAAAAAAGGGAAAACTAACAGCGCTTCTATAATATCTTCGATAAGGGAGTTGATTCTTGCTCATCCTTTTACTGATATCGATTATGTCAGTATCTGCGACCCCCTGACCATGGAAGATAAAGAAAACATAAGCGATGAAAGTCTCCTTGCGCTGGCCGTAAAGGTCGGTAAAACGAGATTGATAGATAACTGCCTTTTAAGGACAGGCGATCTATAGCTGCGCGGGAGATAAAGCATAAAACCGAAAGGAGAGACTGATGAAAAAAGCGAATTTTTTATTTACGTCCGAATCCGTGACTGAGGGACATCCGGACAAGGTAGCAGACCAGATATCTGATAATATTCTGGATAAGATGCTCGAGCAGGATAAATACTCCCGTGTTGCCTGCGAGACACTGGTTACAACCGGAATGACCATCATCGCGGGAGAGATTACCACACAGGCATATGTGGATCTGCCAGAGGCGGTAAGGGAGACCATAAAGGACATCGGTTACAAGAATTCATCAATGGGTTTTGACTGGGAGACATGCGCCGTGCTGTCTTCTATCGACAAGCAGAGTCCTGACATTGCTGTCGGAGTGGATGGAAAGGGGCTCTTCAAGGAACAGGGGGCCGGCGACCAGGGTCTGATGTTTGGATTCGCGTGCAAGGAAACCCCGACGCTCATGCCCATGCCTATCTACCTGGCCCATGGCCTTACTCAGAGACTTACCCATGTACGCAAATCCGGAAAGCTTCCATGGCTCAGGCCTGACGGCAAATCACAGGTGACAGTCCAGTACATCGACGGCAAACCTGTAAGCGTACATACCGTGGTAATAGCTGCCCAGCACAATCCTGATGTTGATTACGATACACTGAGGGAAGCAATAATAGAAGAGGTAATAAAAAAGGTGATTCCTTCGGACATGCTCACAAAGGAGACCCAGTTTTTTATCAACACAACAGGCAGGTTTGTTGTTGGTGGTCCCATGGGAGACTGCGGTCTGACAGGGCGAAAGATCATAATGGATACCTACGGCGGTTTCGGTTATCACGGAGGCGGCGCCTTTTCGGGAAAAGACCCTTCAAAGGTGGATAGAAGCGCCTCATACATGTGCAGGTATATTGCCAAGAATATTGTGGCCGCGGGTCTGGCTGAGAAATGCGAGATTCAGGTGGCCTACACAATAGGAAGGGCGGAGCCTGTTTCAGTGCTTGTAGGCGCCTACAGCACAGGGATCATGCCCAGCAGTGAACTCACAAAGATTGTGAAAAAGGAATTTGACCTTAGACCGGCTGCTATTATTGAAAAACTGGATCTTTTAAGACCAATATACAGACAGACAACCAACTACGG
>CAZJOB010000226.1:4741-6117 GCA_964547435.1 uncultured Desulfatiglans sp.
GAGGATAATACATGGAATACGATATCAAAGACATAAATCTTGCTGAAAAAGGCAGGTTAAGAATTGAATGGGCGGGCATGAGCATGCCTGTGCTGGCTCAGATAAAGGAGCGTTTTGAAAAGGAAAAGCCGCTTAAAGGACTCAGACTGTCCGCGTGCCTGCATGTAACAACAGAGACCGCGAATCTGGCAAAGACACTCAAGGCTGGAGGGGCTGAGGTGGTGTTGTGCGCCTCAAACCCCCTGTCCACTCAGGATGACGTGGCGGCATCTCTTGTAAAAGATGACGAAATACCGGTGTTTGCCATAAAGGGCGAAGACCATGCAACCTATTACAGCCACATACTGTCGGCCCTGAAGCATAAACCCCATCTCACAATGGACGACGGGGCCGACCTGGTAAGTTCCATACTGTTTATCGCACTGAACAAACTGGAGGACGTGGAAGCCGGTGTAGGAGAATGGGCCAAGAGTCTTACCAAGGTGGAGAGAAATGAGTTTCTGTCCGGTATAGTAGGCGGAACCGAAGAAACCACCACAGGCGTTATTCGGTTAAGGAGCATGGAAAATGACGGCGTGCTTCAGTTTCCCATAATATCGGTCAATGACGCCAACACAAAGCACCTGTTTGACAACCGCTACGGCACGGGCCAGAGCACGGTGGACGGCATAATAAGGGCCACCAACCGGCTCCTTGCAGGAAGCACCTTTGTCGTCAGCGGCTACGGATGGTGCGGAAGGGGTGTTGCCACCCGCGCCAAGGGTCATGGCGCCCATGTAGTAATATGTGAGATAGATCCCCTAAGGGCCCTTGAGGCGGTAATGGACGGGTTTCAGGTAATGCCCATAGCAAAGGCCGCTCCTCTGGGTGATTTCTTCTGCACGCTTACGGGAGATATCAATGTTATTCGGCGCGAACATTTTCTCAAGATGAAAGATGGGGCCATTGTCTCCAATTCCGGGCATTTTAACGTGGAACTTGATCTTCCCGGCCTTACCAAAGAGTCCCAAAACCGTCGTGAGGTGAGGGATTTTGTGGAGGAGTTTACTCTTGAGGATGGAAGAAGGATATATATTCTCGGAGAAGGACGTCTTATCAATCTCGCGGCAGCAGAAGGGCATCCTTCCAGTGTAATGGATATGAGTTTCGCGAATCAGGCCCTTTCTGCCGAGTACATAGCAAAGGAGAACAGGAACCTTGATAAAAAGGTGTATCCTGTCCCTGAAGTCATAGATAAAGAGATCGCCAGACTGAAACTTGCCGCAATGGGCATTGAGATCGATACATTGACCGATGAGCAGGAGAATTACCTCTCATCATGGGAACTGGGGACATAGTGTTTTTTTAACGTCTTACTTTGTAATAAAGAGACCCTT
>CAZJOB010000227.1:0-6092 GCA_964547435.1 uncultured Desulfatiglans sp.
TATTATTCACAAAAACCACCAAACAAGGGAACTGTTATGGATTTAAAAAAGTATTTTGAAGAGACAAAGGGACTGGGGATTATGGCAACTGCCGACAGCAATGGAAAGGTTGACATGGCGGTGTATTCCAGGCCCCATTTTATGGAGGACGGGTCACTTGCCTTTATAATGGCTGACCGGTTAACGCACAGCAACCTTCAAAACAATGACCACGCGGCCTTTCTCTTTAAGGAAGAGGGATCAGGCTACAGGGGCAAACGCATTTACATGACAAAACTGAGGGAAGAACAGGACACAAATCTCCTCTACTCATTGAGAAACGAGAGATTCGCCTCAGAAAAGGAATTGGGAAAAACCCGCTTCCTGGTATTTTTCAGGATTGACGAGGTCCTTCCCTTAATCGGGGATGGGGAATAATATCAGTTGCTCTGATTGTAATGATGGATCAGATTGGTCGTCATTGTAATATATGACCCTATATTGAATATCAGGTTTTTAAATGTGGGGGTAAGCCTGTCATATTCATTCTCAAGACCCTGAACATCCAGTTTTTCCACTTTAAGGTCATTCGACGGCAATACAATAGCGGATTGCGGTTCATGGCCTATGTCCATAAACGGAATTTTGCCGAACACATCGTTCTGGTCCAGGGACAATATCGGAAGATCGCCGTCCGGCCTTCTGGTTATGATACTGGCGTTGCCTCTTAATATTGTGTACAAGTCCCTGTCCGGCATAAAATTATCCATTTTACATCCCTGTTGAAGCTGCTGTTTTGGACTCCTTCCGTGAAGGCAGATATCTATAGCCTTATCGTTGAGTCTTCGCAATCTGCCGTCCAGGCTGACTAGCAGTCTTCTGAATTCGCGGGAAAGCGAGGCGTATTCACGGTAATATGGCTCTACATCGAGCAGGCAGAGGCGGACATCTCCCTCAGCCGTAACCGTGGCGTTCCTTTCGTAATCCCCGAACAATAAGGCCCTTATTGTCCCTATCATGCAGCCCTCTCCAAGTCTGGCAATCAATATGGAGCCGTTTTCAGTCTCCTTGGTTACTCGCACATGGCCTTCATATATTGTCCATATCCACTTCCCGTGAGTGCCTTCCTTTACTATCTCTTCGCCATCCCTGTAAAAATCTTCTCTGACAACATTTACATAGTCGTTTAAGGGGCCTTTTATCGCCGGAAGGCCTTCTTTCTCCCTGCCCGTTCCCTTGTCTTTCAGTCGGGATTGGTCAAATGTCTGAGGCCCTACCTTTTTTATTTCCCCATCATCAAGGAGCCTCAGGGCATCCAGGACTATCTCCATTCGGCTTTTCCTGATCAGATTATCGATGGACGATACATCTTCTTCTGAAAAATCAAATTCTCCATCGTTCCATCCGAACAAGGGATATATTGCATTGAGCCCTCTGAGTGTGCCGTAAGATGCGTTTACAGGATTTCCCTTTGAGAAATAGATTATACCCTTATGAGGGGCGTATGGGCTTTTAAGTTTCAGAACCCCTGTGCTCGCATTGCCTCCCAGTATCTGAAAGACATCCGCGATGCATACAAATTTAAGACTGCCTGAAAATGATATATTTTTTGCCATTTTATTCACCATGCCATAATTAGTTAACGAGTTCCTTTTGAAGCCTTTTCAGAGTGAGTGAAAGGCATTTCTTCAGACTATCGGCAACCCCATTTCCTTTAAGAGCGCTTGCCTCAAATGTCGGCGCTTTTAACCTGCCGTTCAATTCTTTTTCCATCTGTTCAACAGGCATAACAGGCATCCCTATTTTTTCCAGATCTCTCTTATTAAACTGAAGCACCAGTGGAATATCGAATATGTTCATATCCTGTTCAGCAAGGTTTTCCTGCAGGTTTTTCAATGACAGAATATTTGCTCTTCTACGAATATTAAAGGAGTCCGCCACAAAGACTATTCCATCAACATTTTTCAATACCATTTTTCTTGTGGAATTGTACTTTGCCTGCCCCGGGACAGTATAGAGCTGCACCTTTACATCATAACCCTTTATTTTCCCTATGCCCATGGGAAGGAAATCAAAGAACAATGTCCTGTCCCCCTTGGTCTTAATTGAAACCATATCACTGGTTGTATATTTTTTCCCTGCCCTGTGTATAAACTCCAGGTTTGTGGTCTTGCCTCCACGGCCGGGCCCGTAATAGACCAGCTTACATTCTATAACCTTATCCCTCATATTAATAACTGCCATTATCGATTCCGATTCTCCGCCTAAACCCCTTCAAGGGTAAGATCAAATGAAAAAAAGCCCTTCCTGGGACCGCTTGTTATTTTTGTCCTCTGTGATATCAGGGCGCCTGTATTTAAAACCGATTCCTGGGAATAACATTGCACCCTGGAGAGACGAATCCCGGGTTTTAGCGCTTCAATGATGTCCTTTTTATCAGGACTTACTATGCAGCATATATTATTGCCTATCTGGCATGTCACATCCAGGTTCACCTTTTTGTCCTTATTTTGATCCTGATCAAGAAATGCCTCAACAGAACATATTTCAAGAAATTCATCCGATTCGATTTCCCCTTCAGCATCCTGCTGCAGACTGTCATGAGAATCGGAAATCTCTGTGTCCATACCCTCTTTTCTTAACAGGTTTCCAAGAAAATCCTCCAAATGTCTGAGCTCCATTTTTGTGAAGGTATTGCCTGAAGCCCACTTCTTAAATTGAGCAACCGCCTGTTCAGGAGAAGAAAATGAGATTTTGCATCTGAGCATATTTTTAGCCGCAACAAGGGGGTAAGTGCCCATATCAATCAGCCGCTCAAATTCCCTGAGCGCCTTTTCATACTGTCCAAACTTTGCCAGGGCTATTGCCCCTTCTATGGCCGCCATATCCTTGTTTCCCGAAAAGGAAAAAAGATCGCTTATAAGTCCCTGAACATCTTCACTCAGCTCCGGGGTATCCGGTTCTTTTTCTATCTCATCAAGGGCGATATCCACCATTTGTATCTTTTCATTTACATATTTTTTAAGGGGCAGATTCCCCGATAAATTATCATGTTTTTCGATTATGTCCCTGACCTTGAGATATTTTTGTCTGGACTGCTTATACAGGCCCTGATTGCAATAGATCTCGGCCTCCTGTAAGTATGATTTTATCTGTTCTTTACCTGTCATGATGTCACCTCTTTTTCTGCCTGATCATTTATGCCCTTCAATTTTTCCTGGCCGTAGATTGAAAACAGAATGGAATGAAATCAAATCAATTTGGATAACAACCTATCCCATTTGGACTATCTATATTTATAGCAAAAAGAGTGCCATTGTCAGATTATGAATAAATTCCAATAATATCAATAAGATAAAAAAGTGTAATTGTGCGTGATGTGATAAATTATGTATACAATATAATACGGATTGTATTTTTGCTTATACTAGTTATAAAATATAGTACAGGTTCTTTTTATACAGGGCATTTCCTGTTGACAAACAGTTCCTGAGAATATACCAAACAGGAATAATTTTATTTTGAGATAGGATCTAAAAAACAGGATCTCACTCTGAAAGGAACTTCCAATGAAGAGGCTTTTTCCTTTTTTCGCAGGATTATTATATTTCATATCGGCAACATGCAGTGCCGGACAGGAGATAAATATTGTCACAACCATTCAGCCCCTTGAATATTTTATTGAAGAAATCGGAGGAAAATATGTGTCCATTACCACAATGATTCCTCCGGGGGGAAATCCGCACACATATGAGCCCACACCGAAACAGATGAGCTCTGTAAGCAGGGCTGATCTTTATGTCAAACTGGGTTCGGGAGTGGAGTTTGAACAAATGTGGATGGAAAGGCTAGAATCCCTTAACACAAATATGGCTATATGTGATGTTTCCGATGGGATTGACCTTATTGAGACAGGGGTTAATAATCATGCTGATGAACATTATTCTTCCAATCATGTTCATGGATCAAAGGATCCTCACATCTGGCTGTCTCCGGTAAATGGAATGATTATTGCCCGGAATATCAGCAGCGCCCTCACAAAGATTGATCCGGCAAACAGGAAATATTATTCCGATAATGCCTCACGGCTTATAAATGAACTGAATCTATTGACAACAGAGATAAGCAACAGGCTGAAGGGCTTAGATAAAAGGGCCTTTCTTGTCTTCCACCCATCGTGGGGGTACTTTGCGCGTGATTTTGACCTTGTTCAGATTCCCGTTGAATCGAATGGAAAGGAGATTACTCCTCACAGCCTGAGCAGGGTTATCAAAATTGCACAAGAGAAAGGTATTGGTGCAGTGTTTGCTTCGCCTCAGTTCAGTGATAAAAGCGCTTCTGTAGTAGCAAATGAAATAAAAGGAAAACTGGTAATGATTGATCCCATGAAAAAAGAGTATATTGATAACCTTCGAACAGTATCAGTTGCACTTATGGAAAATATGAGATGAAAAGAGAGATTGTCAGACTCAAAAATGTGTCCGTGGAATATGACGGAGTAAAAGTACTGGAGGATAATAATCTAACAGTCTATCATGATGACTTCATAGGTATAATCGGTCCCAACGGCGGCGGAAAGACAACCCTTCTTAAAGTGATCATCGGCCTGGTAAAACCTTTCAGGGGAGAGATAAGGGTATTTGATGACATTCCACAGAGGGGGAGGCGCCGCATCGGATATGTCCCCCAGGTGGCAGATTTTGACAGATCATTTCCCATAAGCGTGCGTGATACGGTATTAATGGGGAGACTTAAGGAAAAAAGGCTTTGGGGATTTAATAATAAAAATGACTGCGAGGCGGCTGACAGGGCGCTAAGAAAGGTTGAAATGTTTGATATGAGAAGACGAAAAACAGGAGATCTTTCCGGCGGAGAGAGACAAAGGGTGTTAATAGCAAGGGCCCTTGTCTCGGAACCTGAACTGCTTATTCTCGATGAACCCACTGCGAGCATAGACCCCAAGATCAAGACAGGCATCTATGATCTCCTTAACAGCCTGAAAGACCGGATGGCAATCATTCTTGTCACGCATGACATAGGGGTTATCAGTTCATATGTCGACAGTGTGGCATGTCTGAACCATAAGCTTTATTATCATGGCGCCAAGGAGATACCGCCTGAAACGCTTGAGGCAGTCTATCAGTGTCCTGTGGATATTATAGCGCACGGAATTCCGCACAGGGTCCTGGGGGAGCATTAGATGATAGAAGCGATGCAGTTTGAATATATGCAGAACGCCCTGATGGCGGCGTTTTTGGGAAGTATCGCCTGCGGGGTGGTGGGTTCCTATGTTGTGGTTAAAAAAATAGGATATATAAGCGGAGGGATAGCCCATGCCGCGTTCGGCGGAATAGGCCTGGGATATTACCTGGGCATAAATCCTTTATACTGTCTTATTCCCTTCAGCCTTGTCTCGGCCTGGAGCATCGGGCTTATCAGCAAGAGGGCAAAAACCGGAGAGGATACCGCTATCAGCATCTTATGGGCATCGGGCATGGCACTGGGAATTATCTTCATAGGCCTTACTCCGGGCTACGCTCCTGACCTTTTCAGCTATCTTTTCGGCAATATACTGACAGTACCGAGGATGGATATCTATTTCATGGCGGCACTCGATATCATTATTATCGTCACGGTCCTGTTCTTTTTCAGGGAGTTTCTCGCGGTCTGTTTTGATGAAGAATACTCCGAGGCATCAGGTGTGAACGGTCTGTTTATCTACCTGCTTTTGTTGACGCTTATAGCCATAACAGTAGTCATGCTCGTAAGGATCGTGGGCATTATCCTTGTAATAGCGCTTTTAACCATACCTCCGGCAATAGCCAGACAATATTGCAATAACCTGTTGCCCATGATGATCATATCAACAGTCCTGGGTGTTATATTAACTGTTGGCGGACTCTGGATTTCCTTTTGCCTTGACCTGGCCACAGGCGCGACGATAATTCTTCTTCTGGCAGTATCGTTTATTGCTTCGACAGGGATCAGGTGGTTGATACGATCCTGATATTTAAAAAAATTGTCATTCTGAGCATTTTAAAATTATCATTCTGAGTAATTTAAATTGTCATTCTGAGCGAAGCGAAGAATCTCTCATGAATCTGTTATTCTGA
>CAZJOB010000228.1:0-5171 GCA_964547435.1 uncultured Desulfatiglans sp.
GACCTGGTAACAGAAATGGTCATGGAGTTTCCTACACTTCAGGGGGTAATGGGCAGTGAATACGCCCGCCTGGAAGGTTATCCCGAAGAGGTCTGCACGGCAATCCGCGAGCACTACATGCCGCTCAGGGCCGATGATGAACTGCCTTTGTCAGTCACAGGCTCTGTTGTAAGTCTGGCGGACAGAATGGATACCATCTGCGGTTGCTTTGCTATAGGCCGCGAACCAACGGGCGCCGCAGATCCCTTTGCACTCAGAAGACACGCCCTGGCGATTATTCGAATAATTGAAGACAGGGGATATAAACTCTCTATAAGGGAATTTATCTTCAAATCCCTTGACATCCTTGGCAATAATCTCGAGTTCGATAAAGATGAGGTGCTTGAGCGTGTAATAAGTTTTTTCAGGGAGAGATTGAAAAACAGGATGTTAAAGGCCGGCTATGAAACCGACCTTATCGAGGCGGTTGTCTCAGCGAATTTTGACAGGATAAATGAGATGCCCGCGAAAATGGAACAGATCAGGCAATTCACCATTGAATCGCCTGATTTTCACGCCCTTGCCCTTACCTTCAAGAGGGTCTCCAATATTCTCAGAAACCAGGAAGCCTGTGACGTGGATGAGGCATTTTTCAAAGATCCCAGTGAAACAGCCCTGTGGGGACTATATCAGGAGATAAAAGACCGAATATTGGTTCTGTTGAAGAATGAAAAATATATGGAGGCTATGACCATCCTTGTTAAATTGCGGCAGCCTGTAGATAATTTCTTTGACAGCGTGGAGGTGCTTACCAGAGAGGATGACAACCTGAGAAAAAACAGGGTGGGAATACTTCAGAATATAGAAGGCCTATTTCTTAATCTGATCGATTTTTCAAAGTTTTCCATCTAGCCGGCGGCCTATTTTTTCATAAGGATAAAAAGATCGCCTTCATGCTTCATATGCCCGGCGGCAATCTCGGCGTATGCACCGTTTCCCCAGAAGATATCCGCCCTTCCCGCGCCTTTTATGGCGCCTCCTGTGTCCTGATTCATCATAAAACGTGAGAACTTTACCCACTTTACTATCTCCCCTTCAGTGTTCACCTCCGGTTTTACTGCCCTTATAAAGGCAAGGGCGCCTTTGGGAAAGAGTCTCGAATCAAGGGCTATGGACCTGCCCTGCGTGAGGGGAACGGATATGTTTCCCAGGGGGCCGCTGTCCAGCATTCTGAAAAATACATAGGAAGGATTATAATTCAACACCCTTTCAATTACATCAGGATTCTCTGCAAGATAGCTGCGAATGCCCTGCATGGACATCTCTTCCGTGCTCATATATTCCATATCCAGCATATACTTGCCTATGCTGTGGTAGGGCAGGCCGTTGGATGCCGCGTAGCCGACTGACATGCATTCGCCCTCCGGCAGCCTGAGACGCCCGGAACCCTGTATGTGCAAAAAGGCCACATCCACCGGATCCCTGAGCCAGGCAATCTCAAGACCCCTGTTTTCAAGAACCTTTCCATTTTCAATGTCTTCCCTTGAAAAATAGGGAACGACTCTGTTGTTTTCTATTCTCGCCATTATGCTTTCACCTTCGTATTTGCTTCTAAACATGGAGAGATCTATCCTGATAAGGTCATTGGGAAGATTGTAAAGGGGATGCCTGAATTCATCATCAGGGGCTAGTGCCGCGTCATATATGGGCTCAAAATAACCTGTAAAAAGCACCTTCTTTTTTCTTTCCCTGCCCGCGGCCCTGTACAACCGGAAATTCTTCTTTATTTCCCTGTTCAATTCCTTTATGCCGGTCCCGGAAGAAATAAGCCTTAAGAAAGCGGTCTGGCTCTCTATAACCTGTCTGCATGTAAACTGATCCGGTCCGTATGAAAAGACATAATCAGGGTCCAGCCGCCTTAGATATTCGAGATTGAGATTGATCGCATTGGCGAGTGATTCCAGATTCGTGTCGTCATGGAACGCGGGATAAAAATGCCTGACAGGGATAAGGGCCTGATCAGGTCTAATGGCATCTTCTTCAGGATAAGGATGGCATCCATTCAATAAAATGATCAGAAGCAGGGTTAAGATGCTGAAATTTTTATGTTTTATAATCATATGCCCCATAGTTTTCATAAATTCATCTTCAGGTGAAAGGATTTTCATTTGACTCTGTTTTCGGATTATAATATAAACCAAATCCCGAATTAACAAGCGAAAAGCTTATTGCATGACAATGTGGGAAAATTTCCACTCCATAATCGATGTGTGGCAAAAAAGACACACTCAATTGATTATGAATGTTTTAGTACAAAAAAATAGAAAACAATTGCCATAAATTTAATATGTAATATCAGTAATATATGGTAAAAAGTCACTTTCAATCCATTTATGGCACTACATTTGCAGTGATAGTGGAAAATTTAGATAAACCACTTGATTTACTATAATAAGGAGTCGAATGTGGGATACAGACAACGGACTGTACGTGATAATGTTAGTTGCACAGGAATCGGATTGCATTCGGGAGAAAAGGTAACTCTTACTATAAAACCCGCGCCGCCTGACAGCGGAATTAAGTTTATAAGAAAAGACCTCCCGGGACGTCAGCTAATAAAGGCCCATTATGACAACGTCATTGACACCACATTATGCACTACCATCGGGAATAACGGCAACAGGGTCTCGACAATAGAGCATCTTATGGCCGCCTTTTTCGGATGCGGCATCGACAATGCCACGGTAGAGCTGGATGGTCCGGAAGTCCCTATCATGGACGGCAGTTCCGCCCCTTTCATTTTCCTTCTAAAGAGCGTAGGCATTACAGAACAAAGAAAACCAAAACAGTTTATAGTAATTAAAAAACCCTTCAGCATTCATGAAGGTTCCCGTTCAATTACAGTTAAACCATCGAAAGAACTCAAGATATCCTTTACAGTCGATTTCAACCACCCCCTTATAAGCGAACAGCAGTATAATTTTCATTTTTCCGGAAAAGATTTTATTGATGAAATAAGCAAGGCCAGGACCTTCGGATTTCTCAAGGACATTGAGACATTGAGACAGGCCGGGCTGGCAAAGGGAGGCTCGCTTGATAACGCCATTGTTATTGATGATTTCAGGGTCCTGAATGAAGACGGCCTTCGATATAAGGATGAATTTGTACGGCATAAGATCCTGGATTTTATCGGAGATCTGGCCGTAATCGGTTCGCCTGTTATCGGGCACTTTCAAATTCAGAAATCAGGACATTCACTCAATCAGGCAATGCTGAAAAAGATCACTACCGAAAAAAAATACTGGAAAAAGGTGACTCTGGAAAAGCAGGATGAGGGGACAAAGGGAAGCATTAAGATCCCCGTTTTCGGACCCCTTGAGCCTGTACCCGCTTAATATAACATCTTAATCTATCTGCATACCTGTCGAATTGATAGGTGTTGCATTTATACACTTCCTTGGTTATCATTTAACCATGCAAAAATATCAATTATCACAGGACCAGGACCGCAGAAAACAGCGACGAGAATGGATTATCATCGCCTGTCTTCTTTTTATTGTCCTTCCTCTGTATTTTCTTGGTATAAAATTTTACGACCTCGGACTGGATCTGCCTGTTTCAAACAGCACCCTTATATTCGGCCTTATAAATGTTAATATCATCCTTCTGCTCCTTCTCCTTTACCTTATAGTAAGGAACCTGGTTAAACTCCTTTTTGAACGTAAAAAAAGGATAATGGGCGCCAGGCTGAGGACAAGGCTTGTGCTTGCATTCATTACCCTCTCTCTTTTGCCCACAATCATCCTGTTTTTCGTATCTGTTCAATTTATTTCCAGTTCAATCGAATACTGGTACAATCTGCCCATAGAACGATCCCTAAAAAACTCGGTGGAGGTAGGTCAGGATTACTATCAGGATATAACAGGGGAATTAATCTCTGTTGGAAATACCATAAGCGGTCTTATTACCTATCTTGAATACACGCCGCTTTCCAAAAACCTGGAACTTGAAAAGCTGTTAGCGGAAAAAAGGGTGCAATATGGATTTGCATCCATGAAAGTCTTTTCGCAGACCATGGAGGTAAGGGTCTCTTCCACGGATGAAAAACTGGATCTGAGCCCTTTCAGGGATCCCGACGAGCAGATCCTCAGGGAGAGCTTTGAAAAGGCTCAGGATATGATATTCAGACAGTCATCAATACACGGGGATCTGATCAGCGGAATAGTCCCTGTTTTTTCCAGGACTACATCCAGGGCAGTAGTAGGTCTGATAGTGATTGAAAAATTCATACCCGTGGTTTTGGTAAACAAGCTGGAAGATCTGACTCAGGGCCTTGAGGAGTATTCGCAGTTTAAAATGCTTAAAAAACCTATAAAGGTCAGTCATATGATCACCCTTTCCATTGTTACTCTCCTGATTATATTTACATCGGTATGGTTTGGATTTTTTCTCTCAAAGGGAATAACCGTGCCTATTCAGGAATTAGCGGAAGGCACCGAAAGGATAACATCCGGCGACTATGACTTCTTTATTGATCTTGAAGCGCCTGATGAAATAGGCGTTCTGGTTAACTCCTTCAATCGTATGACCCTTGATCTGAAAAACAGTAAAAAACAGCTTGAAGCCGCCAATGAAGAGCTCGTTAAAAGCAATACTGAGATAGAACAGCGACGTCTCTACATGGAGATTGTGCTTGCAAATGTCGGCGCGGGAGTAATTTCCGCTGACATGGAGGGGAAGATACTCACGGTCAACAAATCCGCTGAAGAGATGCTTAAAATAAAGGCCGATGAGATAACAGGAAAAAACTACAGAAGTTTTATGAAACGTGACCAGATTAAGGTCATAGACAGCATCCTTACGGATAAAAATCTTCTCAGACGGGGATATAATAAAAAACAGATCAGCATCTCCGCTGGAGACAGAACCCTTACTCTGCTCGTATCGATTAATATGCTTCGTGATGATCAGGGCAGATATTCCGGTCTGGTGGCTGTTTTTGATGACCTGAGCGATATTGAAAAGGCGCAGAGGGAGGCGGCATGGCGGCAGGTTGCCAGACGAATAGCCCATGAAGTTAAAAATCCGCTAACGCCCATACAGCTTTCTGCCCAGCGCATTAAAAAACGGCTCAGTGAAAAGGTAAAGGGCACAGATGCCAGGGTGCTTAAGGAATGCACTGATATGATCAT
>CAZJOB010000228.1:5181-6064 GCA_964547435.1 uncultured Desulfatiglans sp.
GAGTCTGGTAAACGAATTCTCCAACTACGCCCGAATGCCGGCCTCCAATCCTGTGCCTGCCGATATTAAGGAAATAGTAAAAGAGGCGGCCGGGCTGTATCAGGAGACGCGGAAAGATATCAAAGTAATATTTAACAATTCAACTGCCACGCCCATCTTCAAGTTTGACAGGGAACAGATAAAGAGGGTTATGATCAACCTTCTGGATAACGCCATCGCTGCCATTGACGGGAATGGGGAGATAAACATTGATCTTTCCTATGACAAAGAGCTTGAAATGGTGAGAATAGAGGTGGCTGATAATGGAAAAGGGGTTAATCCCGATGACAAAATAAGACTGTTTGAGCCATATTTTTCAACTAAAAGACACGGTACAGGCCTTGGCCTTGCCATTGTAAGCACAATTATTCATGACCATAACGGATTTATAGAGGTGCGGGATAATACACCCAGGGGAACCAGGTTTATTATAGAGCTGCCGACAAATGTCTGATCCTGACAGGTTTTTATGGTAAAAAATGATCTATTTTATTTATAATCTTTTATGGACCATATCGCTGCCTTTTCTCGCAGTTTACGCGCTGATAAAGAGGAGCAACAGTTCCAGGAGACTGGGCACAGGACTTCCTCCTTGCCCCGGCGACAAAGAAGAAAGCATATGGGTTCATGCCCTTTCAGTAGGTGAGGTAATATCAGCCAGACCTCTTGTAAAGCGCCTTAGAGAAAGATACCCCGAAAAAAGGTTTGTGTTGACAGTAAAGACGCTTCAGGGCATGAAGATTGCCGAAGATGATCCCGGTCCCGGCGTGGATAGCTTTTTTTTCATGCCTCTCGATTTCCGGTGGTCAATAGAGCGGCTTGTTCAGGCAATCCGGCCCGGGGT
>CAZJOB010000229.1:0-6052 GCA_964547435.1 uncultured Desulfatiglans sp.
GGAGTTTTCTGGTTCCGGCTGAATGCCATTTCCAGTTCATGGCCTTTTTCCCCGTTTCAATGCACATCTTCAGGCTGGGAGGAATTCCGGTATCCTGCTGGGATGAAGGGCCGTGAATATTCCTGAGCGCTACATCTATAACATCCATGCCCAGTTTTTCCGCCACGATCTGTTCCGCTATGGTCATGGCATCCCAGTTGAACGGGGATGTCTGGCTTCCCGTGTTTTTACCGGAGCTTGTATACACACTCTGAAAACTGCTTCGAAGATTGACACATCGGGTGGTATTAAAGGGGCTGAATACAGCCTCCCATGAACCCATCGAGAAGGCAGTAGCATTAACGCCCGGGGCGCCCGAATCCCCGATGGTGCTTTCATCAACCGCGGTAATTGTTCCATCCTTTTTGAATCCTATTTTCGTATGTGAATACCGCTGCGGATTGGCCGGATAATAATCGTGGCGTCTCTCATTAACACACCTGACTGGGCGGCCTGTTCTTTTAGCCAGCAATGGCGTGACGAGCTGAGAGCGCCGGATGAACCAGTCGCAATATTTGCCCCCCTGAAAGGTGGTGCCGCGATAGAGTTTGTCGAATATGAGATTATACATTGGCAGAAGCTGAAAAGAGCCCCACGTCGGACACACCCCTTCGATATACAGGGTCGGGCCCGGGGTTCCCAGCGGATCCTGCGCCCACCACGCTACACTCCCGTTCGGGTTCGGTATATGTGATGCGGTTTTTGAGTGCCCCCAGTCGAATTCGACAATATAATCGGCCTCTCTGAAACCGGCCTCAACATCACCTGTCGTGTATGGTTTGGACGTCAGATCTTTGGGATCAATTCGGACGACCGGAGCTCCGGTTTTCAGACCATCCCGGGGATCCACAATGGTAGGCAGCACTTCCCATTCCACCTGAAGCAACCTGAGCGCCTCATCGCATATTTCAGGCGTCTCCGCGACAACTACCGCTCCAATCTCTTCGTCTTCAGTATCGGATTCATTGGTGATAAGAGGCTCCCTGGTTCCTTTCATGGCCTTGACCTCAGGGTCTTCCCAGGTAATGATATCCACCACTCCCTCAATCGCCATAGCTTTACTGATATCCATGCTCTTGATTTTTACTCGTCCATAGGGATTTCTTAAGAATTTTGCGTGAAGCATGTTTGGAAGGACATAATCACAGCCATATTTTGCCATTCCTGTTGCTATGGAATAGGAAAGCCTGCCCGGTATATTTGCGCGACCGACAGCCTTGAATTCCTCTCTCTGACCGTTACTGCCTGCAATATCTGCCATAGTGCCTCCTTAAATGATAAGGACCAGTTTTGTGTGCGGATTATAAACAATCGCCGTTTTTATGTCAAAAAGAATGCATTGCCACGGCAATTTTTACATATTTCAGCCATCACCGGCGGTTTAATGCTATTATTCGATGGCTTTTTTGATGTCCTTAAGCTCTCTCCGGGCCAGGGACATTATCTCCAGGGCGTAATCCAGGTTATGAACGCCATCGGAACCGTCATTTATGATAATGGATAGATTGGCCTTTATGTCCTCCAGTTTTGCCTTCAACTCAGGGTTCAGGAGATCGGGGGCTTTTTTAAGGGCTGCTTCAATTGTCTGCAAATCTGCCTGAATCGGGTCCATTCCCTCCCTGTACCATGATTCCCAGTCCTTTAACTGGTATGCCCGCATCTCCCGGTCTTTGATCTCATGGCAATCCGAACATGAATCTGTCCGGTCCTTTGCGAGATCGGGATCATCAGGGCGCAGCACCTTCATTAGATGGTTTTTCTCGGTCATATGGCATGAAAAACAGTGTGATGCGGTATGAAGACTTCTGGTCTCCTCGATGCCCTTTGCCCCTTTTCCTTTTTGCACGGCGTACTGAGAATGACATTCAGCGCAGAGCTGATCCGGCTCCATGATCAGTTGATAGGGGTTGTTGCTGCTATGGGAGTCGTGACAGGCAACACAGGTTACCGGCCCGGTCCAGTCTCTGCCTTTCAGTTTAATACTCCTGTCAGGCGTCCTGGCATGGCCGGAGGCCAGCCACATGTTGTAGGTCAGAGAAGGATGAATATCACCGACAGGCGGAGGGATTTTATTTGAGTTTACAGAGATAAGCTTCAGCCCCCTTAAATCGGAAAGCTTCATTCCGGGCCTGTATTCACTCATCCATTCGGTGTCATCGCCGGACCGGTTTCCGTTGTGGCACCTTCCGCAGATGTCCGCGGAAATATCGGAGACTATTTTATCCGGATCTCCGGCGCCTTCTATATGGTCCTGCCCGGGGCCATGACATGCCTCACATCCAACCGAATTTTCTTTGGAATTTTTACTCTGCCATTCAATGCCTGTGGTATGACAGCCGCTGCAGACCGGTGAAGCGTCCGAAGGCGGGTTGAAGACATTCGCGTGTTTTGAGGATTTCCATGCAGTATAAACATTCGCGTGGCAGGACTGGCAGGCATCGGACCCTGTGTATTCAGGTGATTTATTCTCAACGCCCATAGAGTTCATGGCTGCGAGAGGGATAAGGACACAAATGAGAAATACCAATAATTTTTTCATATTTGCGACCCCTGATGTTTTTTTATAAGATGCTCGTCAAATATGTGATATATGCGAAATTGCCTTTTCTGACAATTGAGAATGGAGTATAAGGGTTTCCATATTGTATGTCAATTCATCACTTGCAGAAGCTGTTGAACTGATAAAAAGTCAGATTTTAGCTTTTTCTGTCATTCCCGCACCGGCGGGAATCCAGTATTTTCAGGTATTTATAGATTCCCGCCTGCGCGGGAATGACGTTTTCGGGACTTTTTACAAATTCATCTTTTCTGACAATTGAGAATGGAGGATAAGGGTTTCCCATATTGTATGTCAATTCATCACTTGCAGAAGCTGTTGAACTGATAAAAAGTCAGATTTTAGCTTTTTCTGTCTTTCCCGTGAAGGCGGGAATCCTGTGTTTTCAGGTATTTATAGATTCCCGCCGAAGTTTATCCCGGACTTGATTCGGGGCGGGAATGACGTTTTCGGGACTTTTTACGAGTTCAACATAATTGGAATTAATGGAAAAAAAGAGAAGATATATGAAAAATACCCCCAATATCGGCAATCGTGCGGGTTTTGTGCTTATCCTGCTGTTTCATCTTCTGTCAAGGATTATCCCCATGAGCATCTGGCTGTTTTTTGGCAGATTTTTCGGGCTTCTTTTCTATCTGATTGACGCGCGGCACAGAATAATTACTCGTATCAACCTGAGATTTGCCTTTGGCAATGAAATAGATGAAAAGAGACTTCGCGCTCTAACCCGTCAAAACTTTCAGCAGTTCGGCATGATCGGATTTGAATGGATAGGCATGATGGGTTTAACCAGAAAAGGTCTTGACAGGATCAAGGGCCGGATTCATGTGGAGGGTGAGGAGCATCTGATTGCCGCGAAAAAGAAAAATCAGTCGGTTATCCTGCTGGGGGCGCATTTTGGCAACTGGGAGTATGCCCACCTGTATTTCGCTGACACATTCAACCGGCTGAACTTTATTGTCCGGAGGATCGATGACCCAATTCTTGAAAAAGAAAGGGTTTCCTATAACCAGAGGTTCGGCGTCAATATCCTTTATAAGGAAAACGGCCTCAGGCCGGCAATCAGGAATCTCAAAAAAGGGGAAGATCTCGTTATCTTCGCGGACAGAAAGGCGAGTCTATCCGAAGGAACCCCGTGCCTGTTTTTCAACCAAAAGACATCCACTATTTTTGTAGCCGTAAGTCTTTCACAAAAATATAATGTTCCAATTGTGCCCATGTTCATTTACCGTTGCAGCGATATGGTGAGTCACCGCATTGTCTTTTATCCTGAACTAAACATGGAAGGCCTGAGCATAACAGAGGGTGCGCAACTGCAGAATGATGCCATCGAAAAGGCAATCAGACAGCACCCTGCCCAATGGCTTTGGTTTCACCGCAAATGGAAATGTTATCATTCCGACCTGTATGAATTATGATCTAATTATTTCTCATTGTATGTCTGGAAAAATCAGGTGTCTGATGTTTTAAGGTTAAGGAAACCAAGTACAACTGCTCCGATTATTGCTCCGATACTGATAAGCATGGTAACCATTGGCAGACTTAAACCTTGATTAAACATAAACCCTACGATAACAGGTCCCATGAATGCGCCGCCGCGTCCAATGCCAAGCACAAAACCGGTGCCCGATGCCCTCACATGCGTCGGAAAAGCGGAAGGGAACAGGGCGTACAAACCGATAATACCGGCATTCCCGAAGAAACCGCTCAATGCGGCAAAGACGGCAAAGAAAGTCAGATCAGTTGCGTTTCCCAGGATCGTGATGAAAACGGCAGAAAAAATCAGGGTTCCTATGGTCAGGAGCTTCACGCTAAATCGCCAAGTCAGTAAACCCAGGACTATTCCTCCCAGCATCCCGCCGATATTGGCATACATCAACATTTCAGCTCCGACCGAGGAGTCACCCATCCCTAAGTTTACGATTACCTTGGGCACCCATTTGAGTATAAAATAATAGGTGCTGATCTGTAAAAAGTAGGCAACAGTTATTATTGTCGTAATTCGGATGAGAGAAGGTGAAAATAAATCGCTGTAATTTTTTTGTTCCTCTGTTGAAACCTCCGGCAGCATCGTAATAACGCTATGGCCTATACGTTTCAGTATTTTATTCACCTTGTCCAATGCGCCTTCCGGTTGTTTGCGTATAAGCCAATAGACGGATTCAGGCACCACGAAATAAAACAGGGGAATGAAAATTGTCGTTACGGCAGCGCCAAAATAGAATATCAAACGCCAATCACCATAAGTATACAGCAGCCATCCGGCTATTTTAGATTGGATAATGCCGCCTATCGGATAACCGATGGCCATTATGGAAATACAAAGGGCGCGATTTTTCAGGTTGGAGAACTCCGCTGTGATAGCTGTGATGGCTGCCAGCAGACCGCCAATGCCCAGACCGGTTATAATCCTCCAGATCGATAACTCTACAACACCTTCAGATCTGGCTACCATGAACATACCTGCTGCCATCATTATAAGGCAACCGATCATTGTTTTCCGACGACCTGTTGCATCGGAAACCCAGCCCAATAACATGGAGCCTATCCCCATTCCAATAAGCTCCATATTCAAGAGAAAGCCGACTATCCAATCTGAAAGTCCCCATTGATCGGCAATATCAGGCATAGCCAAAGCTATTGACAGAACATCAACGCCGTCCATGGCATTCAATCCAACGGTTATAGCAATGATGAATATTTGCAGCAGGCTCATAGGTGAGCGGTCAATTGTTTCACGGGGGTCAGTATTCATATCGGTATCTCTTAGAGTTGAAATGTCATCAAACTTATCTTCAACGGGCCGTTTTAATGGCGTAAGCATATGGGTTTTTAGATTGCATGTCAAATACAAATCATTCTCCATAGAGGATCTGCACCCGCATATCCCTGCCCACAATCTGACTGATTTAACGAAAGGACGGATACATTTCAGGGGTGCAGATACCCTTGGGTGTCTCAACCAGCAGGCGGCGTTCCACCTTTATCGTCTGCCCGGTCTGTTCGTAGATTGCTTCATAGCTGCCGTATTTATTCTGAAAGCTGACGGGCTTGGGCATCTGAATGATCTTCACGGAATCGGGCAACAGCTTTATAAGTGGCTTTCCATCAAGACCGCGAGTGACAAGGGCATTCTTGCTGTTTGCGTAAGGTGGCATGACGCCAAAAGGGGCTATCTCTGATGAAAGATAAAGCCTACCCGCCGATTGCATATTCCGGCAAGATCTTCCCTGCTTATACCGGGTTATGCATAGTATATTCCTCACATCTTCATGGCAATTACAGCTTCCATTTTTGCGGCAGCGCGTACAGGAAACCAGCCCCATAATGAAGCGTGGTTTTGGCCCGAGCGCCATTTTTATACATATCTCTTTAGCCGCCCTTCAACCACAACACTCATAATATTTGAAATGCCTATACCCCCCGCGATCATGGTCAGGCGCCCGATCATTCCCA
>CAZJOB010000230.1:0-6049 GCA_964547435.1 uncultured Desulfatiglans sp.
AGCCCGAAGTGATTCCAGTGCTCCTAATATGGGATTAACCTCCTGGCGCGGATCTGGAATAGGAAACTGGCTGAAGTCATAACTGCAGATGAAGAAGATATAAAAGAGCTTGAAGAGTTAGAAAAAAGGATTTTAAAAAACCAGATAATGAAAAACACGGGGTCAGGCACTGATATTGACAAAAATTAGCAGGTCTTTAAAGATCCCTACTTACCCAACAGACGTGTGTATCTCAATCTTGTTGTAAAATACGGGCCACCTGCGATAGCAATCGATCAGTAAAATCAGTGACACCCATGGGCATCACAACTGTAAGTCATAGCTATCTTAATTAGATTAAATAAACTTCAATATAGTAGCAACCATGAAATATCAAATATGACTTGACATTTCATGGTTAATGCAGAGAAAGCAGTATATATCCACGTTTCTTGAAAGAGACATTCCGCAGCTAGGAGGCTGTCCGAGAATACATTTATTTTACCTTTTGGTCATTCCCGCCCGGACCCTCTATCGTTTCTGGAGCATGGTCGCCCATTATCATGGCCAGGTAATCAATTACCGTGAGCTGAGTATTTTGTTGGGTTCGCTTCGCTTAACCCACCTACTGTTTAATGCCGGAAATAAACTGATTTGACCTTTCGATTGCGGTATTCATTTTTACAATCAGTCTGTCTAAATGTTTTAATAAAACAAAAAATATAGTCAAGCGGTTTTCTTATACCCCGGATTATTCGCCCTGTGACAAAAAAATTATTCACACATTTTTCATTCTTTATTCCTATTCATTTCATATACCGGGTCTAGAATCCATTTAAACGATAGACAGTATCCTATAACCCTTGAACAGGAGGTATTTGAAATGGAAAGAAAAGGCATATTCTCGTTTTTTATTCTGATTGTTCTCTGTTTTATCAGGCTCACGGCCTTTGCCGGCACTGAAAGCACCTTTGTTAAAACCCTTTCTCCCTATATATTCATTGAAAATGGCGACCCTTCGATTGACCGCATGCCCCTTAAAAGCACCAATGTCGAGGTAAACATCAGCGGTGTAATCGCGGAGGTGACAGTCAGGCAGAGCTATTCCAACGAGGGAACCCGGGCCATCAACGGAAAATACATATTTCCCGCCTCCACAAGGGCTGCTGTTCATGGAATGAAAATGATAATAGGTGAAAGAATAATTACCGCAAAGATAAAGGAGCGTGAAAAGGCTCAAAGGGAATTCAATGAGGCAAAAAAACAGGGTAAGACCGCTTCACTTCTGAAACAGCACAGGCCCAATGTCTTCAGTATGAACCTGGCAAATATCATGCCCGGTGACAATATAGATATTGAATTGAAATACACTGAACTCATTGTACCGACTGAAAAAACCTATGAATTTGTTTATCCCACGGTGGTTGGGCCCAGGTACTCTTCACAACCGGAGTCAACTGCCCTGGAAAATGATCTCTGGGTAGAAAACCCCTACCTCAGGAAGGGGAGAGAACAGGAAACAAAATTTAATATAGAAGTAAGAATTTCAACAGGCATCCCGCTTCAGGAGATTGTATGCGACACGCATGAAACGAATATCGCGTTTGATTCTGCTTCCAGCGCAAAAATAGGTCTGAAGGACATGGATCAGAAGGGTGATAACCGGGATTACATCCTTAAATACCGCCTCGCAGGACATGAAGTTCAATCCGGTCTTATGCTTTATAAAGGGGGAGATGAGAATTTTTTCCTGCTTATGGCGGAACCACCTGAGAGGGTTACGCCAGAGGATATCCCGGCACGGGAATATATATTTGTTGTTGATGTCTCCGGTTCCATGGATGGTTTTCCCTTAAACACGGCCAAAGGACTGCTGCGGGATCTCATAGGCGGTTTAAAAGAATCGGACACATTCAATGTCATACTCTTTGCCGGTACCTCAAAAGTCCTTTCAGGACATTCTCTTCCCGCAAATGAAAAAAACATCGGCGATGCGATCCGCTTTATTGAACAGGCGTGGGGAAGCGGAAGCACTGAACTGCTTTCCGCTCTGGAAAGGGGATTTTCTCTGCCGGCGAATGAAAACACCGCCCGAAGCGTGCTTGTTATTACCGATGGATATATAAGCGCTGAAAAGGAGGTGTTTGAATATATCTATAAAAACCTGAATAGAACAAATGTGTTCGCATTCGGCATAGGTTCGTCAGTAAACCGCCACCTTATAGAGGGGATAGCCAAAGCCGGCATGGGCGAGCCATTTATTGTAACAAGCCCGTCGGTCGCAGGGCAGGCTGCCATAAAATTCAGGGAATATGTCAGTTCTCCGGTGCTGACCAATATATCGGTAAAATACAAGGGTTTTGAGGCCTATGATGTCGAACCACTCTCCATTCCGGATCTCTTTGCGCGAAGACCTGTTATCGTGTTCGGAAAATGGCGGGGAGATGAAAAGGGCGCTATAGAAATCCTGGGCAGAGAAGGAAACTGCGATTATTCCAGGGTATTCAACATAGCAGAGAATAAGAGCAGCAGTACAAACAGCGCCCTTAAATACCTCTGGGCCAGAAAACGCATCAGCCGCCTCTCTGATTTCAATTTCGACAATGAAGACGAGGAGACAAAATCGCAAATAACCAGTCTGGGACTCACCTACAGCCTGCTGACAAAATATACATCATTTATAGCGGTCCATGATGTTGTCAGGAACACGAAAGGCGGGGCCAGTGATGTAAAACAGCCTTTACCCCTGCCGCAGGGCGTGTCAAACCTTGCAGTGGGCAATGCAAAGGTTCCTGAGCCGGGCCTTTTTATTCTGACAGCCATTCTTGCGGCATTCCCCGCGGGGTCATATATCAGAAGAAAAGCCTTAGACAGGATTAACAGGATAGGTTTTAAAAAATGTTTCAAAAAGACTTTAAACAAAAAAATCCAGTAGATCCTGTAAATCCTGTCAGATAAAGTTTTAGACAGGATCAACAGGATTGACAGGATGGGATAAAACGATGACCAATGCAGTTTTATTAAACAGGATCATAATGACAGCCCTTACACTTGTTATGGCATGGGGCCTGAAATACCACTACAGCAATGCGAACAGTGATGACCTTAACTGGATACTTAAGCCCACGGCCTGCCTTGTACAGGCAGTGACGAACATGGAATTTGAGAGAATAACCGGCGAGGGGTATGCAGATCATGAAAACCGCATAACAATCGCTCCGGCGTGCTCGGGTGTGAACTTTATGATAATCCTCTTTTGCCTGACAGCATACACAGGGCTTAGAAAAACCATGAACCTGCGTGATGCGATATACTGGATTGTATTGGGGATCGTCCTGTCTTATTCTTATACCCTTATCGTGAATACAATCCGCATATTTGTATCCATTCACAGTATGAAAAACGCCATGTTCCAGTCGTGGTTTTCACAGGATACTGTTCATCTTGCCGAGGGTGTGCTTATCTATTTTCTGTTTCTTATTATTTATTATTCCCTGTTGAACAGGATCATGAATCCTCAGGCGGATGAAAGATATACAACCTTCGCCAGACAGGCTTATACATGTCTTTTACCGGCGGTTTTTTATTTCACGATTACCTTGCTTGTCCCCATCCTGAATCACAGGGGAATTCCTCCGGGCAGAGAATTTTTAAATTATGCCCTGATTGTGCTGGTGACCTGTCCCATAGTTCTTGTGCTGTTTTTTATCTCCTGGAAGTGTTGTCATTGTCTTTCAGTTAGGCTAAAGTGGGGGCAAAGAGAATAGTCAAAAGTCAAAAGAGGGGATCTGCCATGAAAAACAGGATATTAATAGTAGAGGATGAACCGGCTATTCTGGACAATATCCAGTATGCCCTTGAGACTGACGGCTTTGAAGCAATATGTTTTTCCGCAGGCATCAGCGCCCTTGAATTTCTGGACCGGGAAGATGTCAATCTTATTGTCCTGGATATCGGTCTTCCGGATATAAACGGTTTTGAGCTGTGTAAACAGATAAGAAAAAAGGGCAATACCCCTGTTTTATTTCTCACTGCCAGGACAGATGAGGTGGATCGTGTGGTCGGCCTTGAGATAGGGGCGGATGATTATGTCACAAAACCATTCAGCCCAAGAGAACTTACCGCCCGAATAAAGGCCATTCTCAGAAGGACAGGCCCTGCAGACTCGAAGATCTCTTTAAACAAGGCCTTTCAGGTGGATGAATCTCGAAGGAGAATAACCTACCTTGGCAAGATTCTCGATCTGTCGCGTTATGAATTCAATATCCTCAAGACATTTATCAGCAGGCCGGGGCATGTGTTTTCACGCGACCGGCTGATGGACCTGGCCTGGGAGGTCCCCGAGGCAAGCCTTGACAGAACAGTGGATGCCCATATCAAGAATATCCGCTCCAAACTGAGGGCAATCAATCCGGAATCAGACCCTATTACAACCCACAGGGGTATAGGTTATTCCCTTAAAGAGGATCTATGAAACTGGGCCTTCGCATATTTCTCTGCTACTTTGCCATCTTCGCTGTCTGTTTCTATTTTCCTATAGACTGGGTGCTTAACAACCTCCGAATAAGATACCTCGAGGGAGTTGAGGACTCACTGGTTGACCAGGCCAATATTCTGGCGTCAATAGCAGGCCGTGAAATGGAAGACGATCAATTTGATACAGAACACTGGAAAAGGATATTTAAAGAAGTATACTCCCGGGCGCCATTCGCCAGGATATATGAATTTGATAAAACGACCGTGGACATGAATCTCTACATTACCGATAAAAATGGCAGAGTGCTTTTTGACTCGGGTAACAGCGATAATACAGGCAAAAATTTCAAGGTGTGGAGAGATGTGAGACTCACACTTGCGGGCAAATACGGAGCGCGCACTACCAAAAAAGACCCTGACGACAACAAATCTTCAGTGCTCTATGTCGCGGCGCCCATTAAGGTCCATGGGAAAATCGCCGGTGTTCTGACTGTGGCAAAACCGACAACCAACATCAACAGTTTTATTGACAAGGCAACGCCAAGAATCTCCAGGGCGGGCCTGCTATCCGCTCTTGTCGCCATGATATTGAGCCTTTTTGCAACCCTGTGGATTATAAGACCCATCAGCCGCCTCAAACTCTATGCCGAAGATATCAGGCAGGGAAGAAGGGTTTCACTGCCAAAACTGGACCGGACCGAAATAGGGGATATGGGTAACGCCTTTGAAAGAATGAAGGAGGCGCTTGAAGGTAAAAAGTATGTGGAACAGTATGTGCAGACCCTGACCCATGAAATAAAAAGCCCTGTTTCAGCCATAAGGGGCGCGGCCGAGCTTCTTGAAGAGGAGATGCCTGTTGAAAGAAGGGAACGGTTTTTAAACAATATTCGTAACGAGGCAAACAGGATTCAGGATATTGTGGACCGAATGCTGGAGCTTTCAGAGCTTGAAACCCAGAAAAGGCCTAAAAATATTGAGACAATAAATTTTATATCCATAATAAAGACAGTTATTGAAAGCAAACAGCCCATGCTTTTAAAGAAAAACCTTCGTGTGGCCGTTAAGTCAAATGATGATTTTTATGTAAAGGGGGATTCGTTTTTACTGAATCAGGCAGTGGCAAACCTCGTTCAGAATGCTATTGATTTCAGCCCGGTCAATTCACAGATAAAGGTGTTCATGGAAACAAATGACAGCCAGCTTATGCTTGTCATTATTGATGAAGGCCCGGGAATACCTGACTATGCGCTTGAAAAGGTGTTTAACAAGTTTTTTTCCCTTAAAAGGCCGGATACGAATAAAAAAAGTACAGGCCTCGGGCTGAATTTTGTTAAGGAAGTCGCGGAATTGCATAATGGAAGAGTATCTATTGAAAACAGAATGGAAGGCGGGGCAAAGGCAGTCTTTGTGATACCGGCAGCGCAATGATCATTAATGAAATTATTTGACTTTTATCTCTTATCCATTATTGTTGCTATTTCTATTTATGCATGCGGATAAAAAAGGATGATCTCGTAAAAAGTCTCAAAACCGTCATTACCGCGAAGGCGGGAATCTATAAGTGCCTGAAATGACTGGATTCCCGCCTTCGCGG
>CAZJOB010000231.1:0-233 GCA_964547435.1 uncultured Desulfatiglans sp.
TAAAAGCGGCCTTAATTCCGGCGGAGCCTCTGGTGACATCATCGACAAGGTCATTCGGGAACGTGAAAGCGGGTTTTCTCTCTATTCATTTGCCGATAAGGCCGCTCGTGATCTTAAAATCACGGATAAGATTAAAAATATGAATCCGTCCGATTCCAAAGGTCCCGCAGGCTACAGGGAAGAAACGTTGGAGATCAAATTTGAAGCCATCACTTTAGGTCAGCTTACCGATT
>CAZJOB010000231.1:243-6035 GCA_964547435.1 uncultured Desulfatiglans sp.
AGAGAATCCGCATAGACGATAATAAAATCGACGGATACATTGATTCTACTATCACGGTGTTTACTTATGTGCCGGGATAAAGGTTTATAACATATGAAACAGAATATCTTTACCGGAAATAAATGGATCTGGTATTGCCTGTATGCCGTAATACTGGCCATTTTCTTTATATATATTCTTTTTCCTTCAAAGGATATCAGGGAATACCTGATAAGATCAGCCGGGAATATTCATCCTGATCTTGTTGTCAGCATCAAAAAGGTTTCTCCCACGCTGCCGCCCGGCATAAAAATCAAGGATATAAGAATGTCTCTCAGAAACAATCCTGAAGAGATGGTGTTTCAATCAGAACAGATATACGTGAGGCCGAAAATCTTATCCCTTATAACCGGTAATAATAAATATGCCTTTAAAGGGAGGTTATATGACGGCACAGTATCCGGCCTTGTCCAATCCGCAAAATCGCCTGATAAAAACGCGGTTGAAGTTCGTATAAGCATGGAAAACATCTCCATTCGTGAAAACTCCGGGTTTTTCTCAAAAATAAGCGACAGGGTTGAAGGCGCCCTTAATGGAAACATCACTTACAGAGGAAGGATCAATAACCCCATGAGCGGCGACGGCGATGCTGAGATTACCCTCTCAGAAGGGCTGTTTAAAATGGCCCGGCCTGTTCTCGGACTTGATGAGATCGAGTTCAGCGAGTTTAAAATGGAAGGCAATCTAAAGGAAAACCGGTTTAATATTACGAGGGGCGACCTGACCGGCGAGCACATGGCCGGAAGCATAAGCGGTCCGATATCACTGAATAATCACATCCCTGACAGCAGGCTCAACCTGAAAGCGGAGATAGAATTGCACCCTTCCATTTTTCAGGTTTCACCGGAAATAAGAGACGCACTCAACATGCTCAAGAAAGGTATGAAAGACGGTAAATTGTCCTTTAATATCAAAGGCACTATTGAAAAGCCAGTACCGGATTTACCGGATTTCAGATTTTAAAATGACAAAACTATACTACACAATATTTAATCTCATAGCAGTCGCGGTTATCATATTCCTGGGCGTCGATTCCTTTTACCGCATTGCAGGCAGCCGTTTAAGCAGTGAAATACCCGGTGAAATATCAGTTAAAAGAGACTTAAAAAAAGAGGCATATAGAAAACCTCCATTGAGCAGTTACGATGTAATAAAAGATAAAAATATCTTCAGCAAGGTTGAAACGCTCCCTGAACAGGATGATGTCGGGGAGATCGAGGCGCTTGAGCCCACCTCCCTTTCCATTGCCCTTCGCGGCACCAGCGTTATATCCGGCAGCCAGGAGAACAGTTTCGCGGTTATTGAGGATAAGACGACTCGTTTACAGAAGGAATACTACGTCGGCGACAGCATACAAAATGGGACGGTCAGAAAAATACTGAATCGAAAAATCGTTTTAAAGGTAGGTGACGAGGATGAGATCCTGGAGATGGAGGAATTTGATTCCAGCGGGGCCGGCAGTGCACCCGGAGTCACACCGGTAAGGACAGCGGATCAGGGAGGACCCGCCTTAGAGAGGACAATCACCATCAGACGCGAGGAAATAGACAGTTCTCTTGCCGACCTCAATGGACTCCTTACTCAGGCGTCAATTCGTCCCCATTTCAGCGACGGGGTGGCTGATGGTATTGCCGTCACCAGTGTAAAGGCCGGTTCCATCTTCAGAAGAATGGGCATCAGAAACGGTGATATTGTAAGGGGTGTAAGCGGAAATCAGATAAGAAGCCCCGAGGATCTTATCTCTCTTTATGATAGCCTGAAATCGCAATCGGAAATATCGCTTGAAATATTGCGAAGGGGACAGGATATGAAAATGAACTACAGGTTCAGGTAGAAAACATAAGGTGCATCAAATAATGTTGGATATAACTGTAGGGGCAGGCCTCCGTGCCTGCCCGCAAATGGTGGTGCAAGATAATGGCCCCCGGGCAACCAGCCGCCTTCGTTCCATAAACCAGAACTACGTCGGGCCAGGCAATGGGTTGCCCCTACAACTATTTTAAAATTTGCAAGAAATATACCTTTGTCTTGCTTACACAGCTTGTTATACAACCTGGGTCTCAGTTTTATCAAATTATCTGTATATATGCCTGATTTTATTCAGGCGTATATGCCTTTTTAACATTATTTTGGAAAGTAATGTAAAATGTATAAATCTTTTTTCGGATTCACAGAAAAACCATTCAGCCTGACGCCTGATCCCCGGTACCTCTTTTTGAGTTCCAGCCATCAGGAGGCGCTTGATCACCTTCTTTATGGAATAAATGAAAGAAAGGGGTTTATACTCATATCGGGCGGAATTGGAACAGGAAAGACAACCCTGTGCCGCGTTCTTCTGGATCATCTTGATGAAAAGACCAAGAGCGCCCTGATTCTGAATTCATTTATCTCTGACATGGAGCTTTTAAGGAGCATAAATCAGGAATTCGGGGTAAACATCCCCGACGGTGTAGAAACAAAAAAGGATTATATCGACGCCCTGAACAATTTTCTGTTAACGAACTTCAGCGAGGGCGGAAACGCTGTAATCCTTATAGATGAGGCCCAGAACCTTTCATTTAAAGTACTGGAACAGCTTCGCATGCTTTCGAACCTCGAGACTGAAAGGGAAAAGCTGATACAGATTATACTTGTCGGCCAGCCTGAATTAAAGGAGATCGTATCAGCGCCTTCTCTGAGACAACTCGATGAACGCATAACAGTGCGTTATTATCTCAATCCCCTCAATTTCAAGGATATCGAAGGTTATGTGGAACACCGCATGATAGTTGCCGGAGGACGAGGAAATGTTCGTTTTTCAAAGGCCGCCTTCAGTCTTCTGTACAATGCATCTCAGGGCAATCCCAGAAGAATAAACAGTATATGTGACCGGGCCCTTTTAATAGCCTATACAAATGAAAACTTTATCGTATCAAAGGCGATTATAAAAAAGGCGATCAAAGATCTGTATGGAAACCAGGCCGGTCAGCCGGCTTCCGCTCCTTTAAGGCAGGGTTTCTTACTGACTGCTGTTCTTATCCTGTTTCTTGCCCTGGCAGGTATTTTAGGATTCGAGTACATAAAACATCTTTCATCCCAAAGAACGGCGAATGAGGAGAGTGTCATCATCGCCTCTCCTGCCCCGAAAACAGAGGAACCCGCGATCCCTGAAAAAACCAAAGATCTTTTTCTTGATGAAAAAAGGAGTATTTCAACACTTTTCACCCTGTTCTATTCAAAGACAGAAAATGATAATTACCGGATCCATGACTTTCAGGTCAAATTTGTCAATTACAGACTGGCTCCGGAATATTATGTAATGCTAAAAAAGCCCTTTCGCGTATCAGTAGCAGGTTTGGAAAATTCGGGCCGTTTTATGGTTATAGACAACACGAAAGAGGGAACTGCGGTTGCCTTCTCTCCCGGCGGTGAATCCTCTATAATCACGAGGGAATTCATACTGAATCACTGGGGCGAAGAGGTGTCGTGGATATATCCTATGGACACCAAAAATCCAGTGCTTCATCCCGGCATGAAACATGACTCTGTATCTGATCTGCAGAAGGCGCTTCTTCAGACAGGCTATCTGGTGAATTTGACAGGCATATATGATGATGAAACGACCCAGGCCGTAATTCACTTTCAAAATGCCTTTGGTCTTCATCCCGATGGCATCGCGGGACCGGTGACCAGGGCGCTGCTATATCAAATGGTCGAGTAAGATGAGCTATATAAATGAAGCGCTGAAAAAGGCCCAGAAGGAAAAGGACTTTCGGAATATACGATTAATCAGGAATCTTGAGGCCGGAGGGAAGAGGAAAAAGAGCAAAAAAGATATTGTATTATATCTTCTTCTTTTACTGATTTTTCTATTTTTGCTTGTATTTATCGGCGTTTCATGGTTGGATCTGTCCGATAAAAAGGAGATTGAACCAAGGCCGTCGAGCACAGTTGTTGTAAATGTGCCTGAAGAAAAACCGGACAGTGAATTGATCTATAATAAGGCCGGCGATCTGTTCAAGACCGGAATGGCGGATGACGCGGAGTCTCATTATAAAAAGGTCCTGGAACTGGATCCGGGGCATGTGGACACCCTGAATAACCTGGGTGTTATCTATTTGCATAAGGGAGATTATGAATCAGCCGCTTCCTGTTTCGAAAAGGCCATAAGACTCAGACCGGATTTTGCTGATCCCTATTATAACATGGCCTGTCTCCATTCCATAAAGAGTGAGGCTGAAAAAGGCATTATATATCTTAAAAAGGCATTTGATCTGAACAGTGATGTAATAAAATGGGCGCTTAACGATTCGGACCTGAAAAATATTAGATCCCTGCCGGAATTCAGGGAAATATTTACGAGATAGATATTGAAAATTTAAAAAAAGGACTTGTCATGAGCTGTAATACAAAGATTTTGATCGGTATTTTGTTAATATTCTTCCTGTCTGTGTTGACATTCAATCCCGTCTTCGGGGCGCGTCTGTCAGGGGACGAGGAGATTACAGAGACCCCCGGTCAATCCGGATCAACAGAAGCAAGAGGACTTTCTTCACCATCTTCGGGACAAATAACACCCCCTTCGCCCGCTTCTGTCCGGGAAAACAGGAATGCAGCGGCCTCAGGCAACGCCCAGGAGAGAAATTCTGCCAACACTGAGGAAAAAGAGTATTTTGAGATGAATTTTGATGATGTTGATATCAGACACTTCATCCAGTTTATAGGCAAACAGACAAAAAAGACCTTTTTGATTGACAACAATGTCAAGGGAAAGATTACCATAATCTCCGATTCTAAAATCAGCATGGATGAGGCATATAAGGTATTCGAATCAGTCCTTGAGGTAAACGGATTCGCGGCTGTTCCTTCCGGGGCTGTTATCAAGATAGTTCCCGCGGCGGACGCCCGCACAAAGGATATAGATACTATCTCGGGGCAGGAAGGGATCGATCCCTCGGACAAGCTGGTTACTCAGCTTATTCCCCTCAAATATGCCGACCCTGAGGAACTTAAAAAGATATTCACCCCCTTTGTATCAAAAAACAGCATCATTGTGTCCTATGGGCCAACAGGAATGCTTATCGTCACTGATGTACTTTCAAATATACATCGTCTTCTTGAAATTATAGAGGCGATCGATGTCCCCGGAACAGGAGAAATCATCTCTGTCCTGCCCCTTAAGAACGCCACGGCATCGCTTGTGGCCAATTCATTGAATACGGTATTCAAGAGCGGCGCCAGGGCCGTACCGAAGCCCCAGGGAGGAGCGTCACAGATAGTAATAGTCCCGGACGAAAGGACCAATACCCTTGTGGTGCTGGCCTCCGAGATAGACACATTGAAGATAAAAGAGCTTTTAAACCTTCTCGACAGGGAAATACCCAGAGGAGAGGGGGACATTCACGTCTATTATCTTCAGAACGCCAATGCCGAAGATCTTTCCAAGGTGCTTATGTCCATACCTTCAAAACAGGGCCAGCCTGAACAGGCGGGCACTGCTCCTGTGCTTTCAAAGGACATACAGATTGTCGCGGACAAGGCTACCAACTCCCTTATCATAACCGCCAAAAAGGAGGAGTACACCATACTTGAAGACGTGATTCACAAACTGGATATACCCAGAAGAATGGTCTATATCGAGGCCCTTATCATGGAAGTGAGCATGACCAAGCAGTTTGAACTCGGAGTCCAGTGGTTGGGCGGCAAGCCGGCCGGATATTTAAATGACAGGCCAATCGGCGTATTTTCATCATCCAATCCCGGTACAGATATAT
>CAZJOB010000232.1:0-6016 GCA_964547435.1 uncultured Desulfatiglans sp.
TTGGCAATCTATAAAAGCATGATGGATTCCGGAATCAAGTTCCGGAATGACAAACAAAAACCTCTATTTTTAATATTCAATCCCATTTCTACCCACAAATTCCTATGAGGAGCCAATTAAAAATCCGATTTCCCCGGTGCCTTTCGCTATAATCCAAACATTCCTTCTCCTTATCGCCTGTGAAAACCGTTTATGGACAAGAATGATCCGGTTTTTAGCTTATTGGTCTAAGGTATAAGGTTTTGGGTTTACGGTTTTTTCAGTTGACCGTAAACCTTATACCATAAACCCTATACCGCGTTTTTATTCTATTTCAAACCTCACGGGCACCTCCACCCACATCTCAATCGGCTCATCACCGCTTCGGCCCGGTTCAAAGATCCAGTCCTTTACCGCGTCCAGTGCTGCATTATCCAGGATCGTGTAACCACAGGACTCAAAGATCCAGATATTATCGACCAGGCCGTTTTTGTTTACCAGCACACTTAAAAGGACTGTTCCCTCATAACCCCTCTTCTTCGCTATCCTTGGGTATGCGGGTTCAGGATTTTCCTTATATACGGGCACAGCTTCCGTGATAACAACAGCAGCAACCGGTTTTTTAACAAACTCATCATCTGCGCCTGTATCTTCAAAAGCCGGCTCTTCTATTCCTTCTTCAACATTTGCTGTTTCCTGTTCAAATATCTCCTTGTTCTCCGTTTCTTTCTGTTCAATAATCGCATCCTGAACCGGTATGTTAACCTTAGCGGGAATTTTTACCCTTTTTTCCTCTTTTTCCTTCTCCGGGGATTTAATAACAGGCAGGGGGTTTTTCTTTTTATAGGACATTGTTATTGAAATGGCCGGTTTTTCTTTTTTCCGGTCCAGGCTTTCAAGCCATTCCGGTTTCATGGAAAACAATAACAGGTGAAGAGATACGGCAATAAACACAGCCGCTAAAATTCTTATCATCTATTCTTCCGCCTCTGCCTGAAGGGATATCCTGCTCAATCCGGCAATTTTTATCCTGTCAAGGACCCTGAACAGTTCCTGGTATGATATCGTGTTGTCCGCGAAAAGCAGAACCCCCGGATTTTTGCTGTTCGCGCTCTTCTGTGCAAGAACATGGGTGAGATCATCAAAGTCCACCTTCTGTTTATCCACATAAATGGTTCCGTCACCGTCTATGGTAACAGATAATAGAAGCTGCTTTTCTATGTCGGCTGTTTCGGACTTCGGCAGATGAACCGGCAGTCCCCTGTGAACTGCCATGGAAAGCATAGTGTAGATAAAGACGACCAGCAGAAGAAAGACAACATCGATAAGAGGCAGCATTTCAATGCGCGTCCTCTTTTTAACAGGGACATCAACCTTCATTTCCCGTTCCTTTCCTGTTATTCACCATTACTATCTTTTCATAGACTATCTCAAAACTTGTCGCGTATTTTTCAATCGTTTTGGCCGCCTTATCGATCAGGGCATTATAATAATTGTAGGGAAACACGGTAATTATCGCTATGGTGAGACCCGCGGCAGTGGTAATAAGTGCCTGCGCAATACCGCCGGTAACTGCCTGCGGATTTTCTATGCCATATGAATCAAGCATATTGAATGATTCGATTATTCCCAGCACAGTTCCCAGTATGCCAAGCAGGGGCGCCACTGTTATCATTGTATCCATGACACCCATGAACCTGCCCATTCTGCTGATTTCATCCGATGCAGCAGATTCCATGGCCTTGCTAAGTGAATATTCACGATGAAGTATTCCGCTTATAAGCACCCTTATAACATAGTTTTTTGATCCGGCTGCCTTTTCTCGCACCCCTTCCCAGTCCCCCTTCTGGCAAAGCTCAAGGACTTCATCCAGAAGCTCATGGTTTTTTCTCATTCCAACGATTATCCAGAAAAAGGCCCTCTCAATGATTACAGTAAGAGAGATAATCGAACACAAAAGAAGCGGGTACATAACAGGTCCGCCTTTTAGAAATAGTTGAAGCATGTGGTCTCCAAATAAATGGTTTACGGTATACGGTATACGGTATAAGGTTTACGGTATAAGGTTTACGGTTAGGTATGGGGTGTAAGGAAAAACCTTAAACCATAGACCGTATACCGTAAACCTCGTTTTACACCACACTCACCCTCGGCCTGCCTGACATGGGATTTTTGTCCACCAGCACAGGGCAGTCATAGACAAACTCTATATTTTCGGCTGTTATTACAGAATCGGGTTCACCGTATCTGTAAACCGAGCCGTTTTTAATCAAAACAACCTTATTGCAGTACTGTGCTATAAGATCGATATCATGGGACACAATAACCACTGCGAGATTCTTTTCACCGCTCAGGGATGATATGAGTCTGAAGATCTGTCTCTTGTATTTGAGGTCAAGAAATGATGTAGGTTCATCAAGCAGGATAACCCCGGGTTCCTGTGCAAGCGCCCTTGCAATAAGCACCCTCTGTTTTTCACCCCCTGAAAGATCATGTATCGACCGGTCCGCAAACTCAAGGGACTGCGTTGCCTTTAAGACTTCTGTCGCAATTTTAAGATCCCTGCTGTCCTCAAACTGAAGTCTCTTCAGATGAGGGAATCTTCCCATGAGTACTACCTCTATGCAGGAAAATTGGAACCTGAAATGATTCTCCTGCGCCACCATAGCAACCTCTTTTGCGAGCGCCGACCTCCTGAATTGATTGAAATTCTTACCCCTTATAAGGATTTCACCCTCCTGAGGAGAAAGCACTCCATCCATTACTTTGAGTAGTGTGCTCTTGCCTGAAGCATTGGGACCGATGATGCCTAATATTTCACCTTCATTGACAGACAGATCAATATTCGTGATGACCTGCTTGTCGTCGTATCTGAAACCGATATTGTTTAATTTCAGGACCGTCCCCATTGGCTGCCTCTTTTTCGAAGAAGGATTAGAAAGAACGGGGCGCCCAGAAACGCGGTTATGACACCCACCGGCAATTCACTGGGCGACAGTATGGTGCGGGCCAGTGTATCCGCTGCTATAAGAAACACGGCCCCTCCAATGGAGGCGACAGGGATGAGCATTCTGTGATCCGCTCTGAAGGCCATTCGCGCCAGGTGCGGCACAATAAGACCGACAAACCCGATCAGTCCTGAAAACGCTACCACAAGGCCCATAATCAGTGACACGGTCAAAAGGCCTATCTTTTTTGTCCTTTCCACATCAACGCCGAGCTGAGACGCTATTTCATCGCCTGTCGTTATAATGTTCAGATCCCTGGCATAACTGTAAAGTATTACGGCGGCAATAAGAATAAAGGGCGCGATAATAAAAAGCTGTGTGTACTGGCTCTGTGAAAGATCGCCATAAAGCCAGAATAGCATTGTATGAAGCCGGTCATCTGCTGATGTGGAGATAAAAAACATTATTATTGCCGTAAAAAAGGCGTTTATTATCACCCCTGTGAGCAGTATCGTAGACGATTCCATCCCCATCTTTCTGGAGCCGAGTGTCATGACAAGGTATATGGTAAGCAGCGCTCCCATAAAGGACATAATTGGTACGCCAAGACTGAAACTGAGGCCGAATGTGATAGCCAGCACCGCCCCGAAGGCCGAACCGCTTGAAACCCCTAGAATAAAGGGATCAGCGAGGGGGTTTCTCAAGATAGCCTGAAAGGTTACCCCTCCAAGCGAAAGGGCAAAACCCACGAGGCCGGCCAGTATTATTCTCGGAAGCCTTATTCTGAAGATAATAAGCCTCACGGGGTCATCATTGGGAACAGATCCTGTAATAATCCCCAACACCTGCTTTAGGGATACGTCTGCTGTTCCCATGACAAGTGACAGGATAATTACCAAAAGAAGAAGCGCACACATTATAAGAGTGACTGTAATCACCTTTCCCGGCGTCAGTATGCCTTTTATTTTCAGTTCTTCGTTCATACATTCACTATTTTTTTACTTATCAGGTTCTATTATATCCTGAGCCAGCTCAGGCTGATACTGGATTCTTGATACTGGATACTTGTCTAAAATCTCACGACAATTGGCCATTTCGATACTATCTCTTTAAAGGGCACAGCGCGCCGTGCCCCTACAATTGGCCAATATTACAGTGAACAGCATTATACCGATATCAAGTATCCAGCATCCAGTATCCGGAGGCCAGTATCAGCTTATCGCCCTCATATCTATATATCTACTCGTTATTCGAATCTACCTTCTCCGCATCAACAACCTTGCCCCACTCCACTTCCGGATGTATCAACCTTGCCATTGCCTCTATTCCATCCACTATTCTTGGCGAAGGCCGGTCAATAAGGTCCGAATCAATAAGATGAACCCTCTTGTTCCTTACCGCGGGAATAGATGTCCATTTCATCCATTCCTGCCTTGCCTTCTCGAACATCCCGCCCCTGTCCATTGATGATATAAGCAATACATCGGGTCTCCTTCTGATCACCTCCTCGATGCTGATTCTGGGATAATTAATTACAGCATCGGCAGACATATTGATTCCGCCTGCGAGTCTTATAATGTCATGGTGGAATGTATTTTTATTCACGGTCATTATGGGGTGCAGGTTGATCTGAAGAAAAACAAGGGGTTTTTCCCTTGATTCCAGTTCACTCGTGATACGTTCAAGCCTGGCCTTAAGTTTGCCGGCAAGCATAACAGCCTTTTCTTCAATTCCGCATAACCGCCCTATTACAGGCAGAGTATCTATTACCTCAATGACATTCCTTGGATTTACAATATAAACTGGTATTCGGGCCTGTTCCAGCATATCAACGATCCCCGGCTGGTTTCCATCCTTTGTGCCGATTACAAGATCAGGTCCAAGACTGATTATCCTCTCTATGTTAAGATCTATGTATGATCCCACCTTTGGTTTTTCAAGGGCCTCCGGGGGATAATAACTGAAGTTGGTTACACCGGCTACCCTGTCACCCAGTCCCAGATAATAGAGTATCTCTGTAATGCTCGGGGCAAGGGGGACAATACGAACTGGTTCTTTTGCGATATTCACATTACGGCCCATCGCGTCCCTGAATGTCTCACCCCTGGAAACGTTCACTGTCCCGTGAAGAACAGCCAGCAAAAGAAATATGGTTAATAAAAACCTCATTTATTCTTTTAACTCCATCTGATATATTCCGTTCAGCAGGGTGTTCAGGGCCATACGAATCACCTTCGGCGCATCTTCATTTCCAATCAAATTATCCATCATTGCAATCCTTTTCCCTGATATATCATATATAACGTTATAACACCACATCTCCTTTCCGCCAGAATGCCGTTCTGTTTAAAGGAGGCAGTAATCAGCAAAATAATTGCCAGGCAAACAATTGTTCTCTGCAGGATCGCCGGGATAACAGACATTATTTTCTTAATATTCATATGCAACACTCAAAAACAATGATCTTCCCGCACCCGGATAAACGGCCATGCTGCTTGCGGAGGTCGCGTAATCCCGGAAGCTTTCAGTATAGGTTGCATATTCCTCGTCAAAGAGATTGCTGCATTTTATTGATATAAGCCAGTTGTCAAAAAGGCGGTGCTGCGCGTTAAGATCCACCGTGTAATAGGAACCGAGTGTAACCGAAGGCTCAGCGTCTGTATCAAGATTATAGGCAGCCGGACGATCCCCCGTGTATTTCATGGAGACAGACACCCCGAGACCGGACTCAATGAAAAATCCAAGGTCCAGTTTAAGATATTTATCCGATGTATACTGGGCCTGACGGCTCACACCGCCGGCCAACTGTTCTTCAGCATCAGAATATGTGTAACTGAAGCCCATGGTCATATTTTTCCATGGCCCGATATTCAGCCCCAGTTCCCACCCTTCACAATTATATGTATCCAGGTTCTGAGGCTGGTAAAAGTAAAACGCGTCAGGCTGCCACCTTATCTTATCCTTTATATCCCAGTTAAAGTAGGTGGCGCTAACAAATACCATGTCATTGAGAAAGCTCTGTTCCACACTCACATCAGTATGTTTTCCTGTTTCGGGCCTCAGATTTGTGTTGCCCTGAGCCCCCATTC
>CAZJOB010000233.1:0-4004 GCA_964547435.1 uncultured Desulfatiglans sp.
GGGAGGGATTTTCGGGCTGGTTCCTGATAAAAATATAAAAGATGAAACGGCGCCTGCAAAAAAGAAGAGAAAGAGAAAACCCAGAAAGAAAAAGAGCGCTGTTCAGCCGGATGCTGGTGTAGCTGTAGATGACTTATGAAAAAAGGGCGGACACATAGGTCCGCCCCTACAAAGGTCATGATATCATTTTTTCCTGTTTCTGAAGCCCTTCTATACCAGTTCCAGCACCATCGCCATTCCCTGACCGCCTCCAATACAGAGACTGCCAAGACCCAATGAATGGCCGTTTCTCCTCATCTGACTGATCAATGTAACAAGAAGCCTGGCTCCGGATGCTCCAATGGGATGTCCGATACTGATACCGCTTCCAAGGACATTGGTCTTTTCAGGATCGCATTTAAGTTCCCTTATACATCCTATTGCCTGAGAAGCGAACGCCTCGTTCAGTTCTATGGTTCCGAAATCATTTATCGTGAGTTTTTCCTTTGCCATAATCTTTCTTACTGCCGGAATAGGACCGAGCCCCATATAGGCGGGATCAATTCCAGCGCTGGCATAGGATTTAATCCTTACCAGAGGCTTTAATCCGAGTTCTTTGGCCTTATCCGCTGTCATGACCAGAAGGGCAGCCGCAGCGTCATTAATGCCTGATGCGTTTCCTGCTGTAATGGTTCCATCCTTCTTAAAGGCGGGTTTGAGCTTTGCCATCTTTTCCACGCTTGTGTCCATGGGACGTTCATCCGTATCAAAAACAACAGGATCGCCCTTGCGCTGCGGAATAACAACCGGTACGATTTCATCCTTAAAAAGACCATCGGCTATAGCCTTTCTGGCACGCGCGTGGCTAAGTGCCCCCAGTTCATCCTGTTCCTCCCTGGATATTCCCATTCTCTCTGCTATGTTTTCGGCAGTTATACCCATGTGATAACCGTAAAAGATCTCAAAAAGGCCGTCAAAAACCATAAGATCTACCATTTCCGCGTTATTCATTCGCGCTCCCCACCTGGCGGAGGGAAGTCCATAGGGAATCATGCTCATGTTTTCCATACCACCGGCCAGAATAATTTCCGCGTTGCCGGCGCTGATCGACTGGGCAGCAAGGGCAACGGCCTTCATTCCTGAAGCGCATACCTTGTTGACGCTAAAGGCGCCTGTTTCCTTTGAAATTCCTGCCCTGATCATGGCCTGCCTGGCGACATTCTGTCCCTGTCCGGCGCCGACCACGTTGCCCATAATGACCTCATCGATCTGAATGGGCTGGTTTGATTCAGGATAATCATACCCTGATTTTTCAAGATCTATCATTCCGATCCCTTTAAGCGCATCGGGCTCAACACTTAAAAGTTCCGGGCTGGCAGCAGGCCTGAGATTGACCTTTTTGAGTGTCTCTTTTAAAACAAGAGACCCCAGATTAACAACAGGCGTATCCTTTAAAGTCCCTCCAAAACTTCCTACCGGTGTCCTCATTGCGGCTACAATAACAATATCTTTCATAGGTGAAAATCTCCTTTTTTATTTAGAATAGCGGCAGTATAGGGAATTCGTTATAAGGTGTCAACGATGAATCAGAGTCAAAAGAATATATAATTTTTAATTTTCCGATTTAAACCTGCCGAATCCTGAAAGAACAGATTCAAGCACAGGACGCATTGTATGGATCTTTTTCAATTTTATAATCCGGCCCCATAATCCCTCAAATTTTTTCCATCCGCCGGTGTATGCAATATGACGTATTTTTTCCTGAAGGCTCCTTTTTGTATCAGCACTTCTTAAGATTGAACCCCAGTTGTAAAAGTCATTATATGCCTTCCTGTAACCCCTCTCCAGTGCATCGGCGCCCATTCCATAAGGTTTGAATACGACATGCCTTGTGTCATATAGATTCCAGTTATTATGAAAAATACGGCCGCTCCGATTTAAACGGTGATAAAGATCTGTCCCGGGATAAGGGGTTAATATATGAAAGGTGGCAGTCTCGATTCCCTGTTTTAATAAATTGTTTTTAAAATCCTTTAGAAACACCGGCCATGTATCTTCTCCCGGTCCCAGGAAAATACTATCAGCGTATCGGATTGACTCGTCCGGCATGGATGTTACATGCAGCCCTCCCATAGCAACATAGCTGCCCCTGGCTTTATAATGTTTTGCTATCTCATATGACCTGAATGCAGATGTGATATATGCCTCGATAACCACCAGGTCCGGTTTGTCGTTGAGATTAAGTTCTTCCACGTGCTCATCCTGTATTTCAACCTCATCGTCCGGGTCAAGATATCCGGCAAGAGTGGCAAGTCCCAGAGGGGGGAAAAGCGAATATTTTATTGGACGGAAAAAAGGACTTTTTGCTTCTGTAAGCGCAGGTAATATCATCTTTACTTTCATAACGTATTTCCTTATCAATATTTAATTCTGATAAATAAAATTATTAATACGATCTCAAAAACCAACAGTAAAATAAAGGATGATTATGAAACCAGTATGAAGAATTGAAGAATTCTCTGTGAAAAACATATGATAAATAAGGATGATTTTTATCCGGGTGAATCAGTTCAAGAGAAAAATATTACTCTATTGAATTAAAAAATAATCTTGCTTATACTCTCCGCAATATAATTTATAGATTAAAATTTCTGTCAATTCTTCAATATAAACTCTTAACCGGTTAACTTGATTCAGTAATGAGCAACCTTCATAGAATCCAATGGATAGATATCCAGATCAGGGCAAAAAGGTTTCCGAACTGTTCCCGGATTGCCGAGGAATTCTGCATCTCAAGACGCCAGGCCTCCCGGGATATCGAATATCTGAGAGACTCCCTGTGCGCTCCGGTTGAATATTCACCGGCCCGGTACGGCTATTACTACTCGGACAATACCTTTGTGCTTCCGGGTATGATGGTCACGGAATCCGAGAAACAGGCGCTCACATATCTTGCAGATCAGTTCAGGGAATCAAAAAGCAGTCTTGCATCAAGCCTTGCTCACCTATTTGCAAGGCTTTCAGGTGAACAATCCAACGACACAGCGACCGCTTATGATATCCCGCAAATTCATATTCATGAGAAGGAGATTACGCAGTACAATATCCTGAAAAAGGCTGTCTACGAACTGAAGAAAGTGGAAATGGTGTATATAAATTTGGGGAACATGAAAACCAGGCGCGTGTTCTGCCCCTATAGAATATTCATGAAAAATAACAACAGCTATGTTGTCGGGTATTGTGAATTCAGAAATGAAATCAGGATATTCCGGCTGAATCGCATTCGTGAAATCAGGATTACAGAACACAATTTTCAGATAGTGCAGGGGTTTGATGCAACGCAATACGGCGAAGATCTCCGCTTTGATTACAGAGATCCATACCAGGCTGTTATTGCTTTTGACAGAAAAATAGCTCCCGGCGAACTTGATGTGGATCCGGTCCCTGCAGCGAACGGCGCATGCGTCATCCGCTTTACATCATCATGCCAGCTAATTTCATCCCTTATACGCCTTAATGTCGGATTTAAAATCCACCACCCGGACTGGCTGAGAATCCGCCTTGTGGAACAGATGCAAAAAATTATCAAAAAAAATCTGCCCTGAGACATTTTATGTCATACCGGTGTGTTATCCTCTACCCATAGTCGCAGTTCAGTTTTCTTCATTTTAGAGGAATATCGAGGTAAAGGAAAAAGGTATAAGGTGTTCGGTGTGAGGTTTACGGTTTTTCGCTTTTACCCTATACCTTACACCGTAAACCGTATGCCAGGTCTTAAAAATTGATATAAAAAATTAGAAAGGGGAGATCCTTATGGGAAGGAAGGTGTTAGATAAAATAATAATGGGCAAATCCTGGACAACTTACATAGGTAGTGTTCATGGTGTACTGAGTAATGCCGGGCTATGGGATGAAGATGTTGAAAGACTTATGGGGATGACCGGGATGGCGTTTCATTTTATTGTCCATTATCAGGCATGTCCAAGCTCAGTAACTGTATATGACTGGGCTAATGAACATTATCA
>CAZJOB010000233.1:4104-6004 GCA_964547435.1 uncultured Desulfatiglans sp.
ATCAGGCATGTCCAAGCTCAGTAACTGTATATGACTGGGCTAATGAACATTATCAAATGATAGACAGGATCGGAATTGTAAATGAATTTATGTGCGTGGAGAATAATGGACACCTTAATACCTTCAAAGAAACGCAGCACAGGGCGCTTGACCGGATACGCGAATCCATTGACAGGGGTATCGGTGTGGTTGTCTGGGCGCCGACACCAGTCCTGGAATTCGGCATTATCAGGGGATATGATGACAGAGACAAGGTCCTTTTTGTATCGGACTGTATGAATGAAGATCCTGATCCGCTGCTCTATTCCAATCTGGGCAAATCAGATGTCCCTATCCTGTTTGTACAGGAATTTTATGAAAGGGTGCCTGTTGATATTGAAAAGATATTCAGAGATTCTCTTGAGTATGGGGTGCATCAATGGGAAAAGGAATCCCATATTAAAGGATACGCATGCGGTCGCAAGGGATATGAATACCTCATCAAAACGCTGGAGAAAAAGGATTATAATCCATTTGGTCTTGTATATCTCCTTGCGGTATATGCCGATTCAAAGGACAATATCGCCTCATATCTGGATTACATAATATCCGTATCAAATGACCTGAAAGGGCTCGATGAAGCCTCAGAAATTTATAACCGGGTCAAGGAAAAATATCAGAATCTGACCCAGCTTGCTCCATTTAAAGGTCCGGGGCAGGGGGAAATAAAGGAGGAAAATGTAAAGCCCATGATTAAGCTGGTAAAGGAATGCCTTGATCTGGAAGATAAGGCAATGATGTTAATCAAAGAAAGTCTTGAAGGGTAATAAACTGCTTTATCTCGAAAGTGAAAAGAGGCCGATAGGATTCATCGAATATGTGCCGGGTGAATACTGCTGGCGGTCGGTTAACGCAAAGGGATACATGTTCATCCATTGCCTCTGGGTAAACGGCAAGAAGTATCATCATCAAGGACTCGGCAGTCTGCTGGTCAGTGAGGTTGAAAAGGACGCAAAGGGCATGTCCGGAGTCGCCGCAGTCGCAAGTGATGAATCATTCATGGCCAACAAAGAGATATTCATGAAGAACGGCTTTGAGATTGTGTCGGTATCAGGTGAAGATCAACTTGTAGTGAAAAGATTCAGGGAAAACCCCCTGCCTTCCATAAACGACCGGGAAAAGGAGCTGAAAAAATATAAAAAAGGCATAACAATAATCTATTCAAAACAATGCCCATGGGTTGCAAGGTTCATGGAGGAAGTAAAACCAATACTTGAAGAAAAACGATTGAATCCAAAAATAATCGAACTCATAAGTCCTGCCGAGGCGCAAAGAGCGCCATCGCTCTACAGCGTATTCAATCTGATTTATGACGGAATACTATTAGCGGATCGTTATATTTCAACTACACGCTTTCTGAACATTATAAAGAAGGAAATTATTTAGTGATGAAGATAAGAAATTATTAAATTTATTAGGATAATTAACATATCCGGCATTCTATATATCATTCAAAATTACATGAAAGCCGGATCTAAAGATTTTATTGTTCGGCATATATGAGGAGGTAATATGATTGGGTATTGTGGTATTGACTGTGTACAATGCGAGGCATTTATTGCCACCAAGAACGATGACAACACGCTCCGTGCCAAAGTCGCCAAAGAATGGGCAAAGCTAAACAATGTCCCAATAAGTCCGGAGCATATTAACTGCACAGGATGCAAATCGGCTGGCGTTAAGACATACTACTGCGATCAACTGTGTGAAATTAGGAAATGTGCCACGGCGAAACTTGTCAGCACATGCGCGGACTGTTCTGAGTATTATTGTTCTTCACTTGCTAAGATTTTCCGTTCGGTTCCGCTGTTGTTTTTCACATTAAATTGCCTAAAAAAACCTGATTAAAATAGCATAAAAG
>CAZJOB010000234.1:0-6000 GCA_964547435.1 uncultured Desulfatiglans sp.
TCCCTTCTTTTCCAGTGTTTTCAGATAGGTGGTGACCGTGTTATAGGAACTGAACCCGAAATGGGAGCATATCTCATCAAAACTGGGGGACTGGCCCCACTCATTCATGTATTCGGATACATATGCCAAAAATTCCTTCTGCTTTTCCGTGAGTTTCATTTTTGTCTCCTGTTTTGAGATTTCGGTAATTATTTATTTGCCTCCGCACCAGACTAAAGCTTGACAAAGGGCAGCATAAACCGCGGCGTAGCTCCTAAAAGCGAAGCCGGGTTGTCTCCTGTTTTGAGATTGCAGTCCGCAGGTTGGGTTAAGCGAAGCGAACCCAACAAATGCCTTAATACTCTCGCCTGGCCTGTCCCGCCATAGTTGTAAACGAAGGCGGATCAGCGTTCAGCCAAATCCCTGTTTATAGCGCGACCATACCCCCGTTGCCTGTCACCCTGAGCGAAGCGAAGGGTCTCTACCTTATGACCAGTCACATACCAGATCACGACATCAGGGATTAACAGACCCATGATAGAGATTCTTCGCTTCGCTCAGAATGACAATTTTAAATACTCAGAATTAACAATTTTTAAATACTCATAATAACAATGGCATATAACTCAATCATTGATGGCCTTGCAAAAAGTCCGAAGGTTGGGTTAAGCGAAGCAAACCCACGAATGCCTTAATACTCTCGCATGGCCTGTCCCGCGCCATTATGCGGGGTTCGCTGTGCTCACTCGAGACACGGTGTCTGCGAGAGACAAACCTTCCTTTACAGCTAAACTTACAGTATCGCAAATATACTGTAATATTTACTGTAAGTCAATAAAAAATTTTGAGGATTTAAAATAGAAGCAAGGCTTTTAAAGCGCATAACCTGAGTAAATAAAGAGGGTTACAGCCTTAAGGATTTTTGTCCAGCACACTGGATAAAGTAAGATATTATAGAACAATATGGATCAATCCGAATTTCTAAAAGGTTAATGACCTGTTTCAATTGAGAAATTTGCAAAGCAAGTATCTACAGACCCACCTTGACTGTCACCCTGAACGAAGCGAAGGGTCTCTATCTTCCTAAAAAACTTGATGATATGGTCAAATATCTATTCCTGGAAACTGCCGCCACTGTGCTGGGTAGAAGACGTTTCAGAAAATGCCTCCATTTGAAGGGCATAAACTGCCTCAGCCTGTTCAATTTTGCCGTTACCGTTGACATCTGCGCCCGACAGGGCATACCCGACACCTGTAAGAGTCTGCTCTCCGGCCATAACCTGCAATGCAAGAATTGCATCTTTCAGACCTGTAATTCCATCCGCGTCAATGTCACCTTTCTGAGCAGCAAAAACAGCAATACAGCTTTTATCAGCATTCATGTATATGCTGCACGTTTCATTCGATCCGCAGGATTCACAATCACCACCCCATGTTATCAGATGATTGTCTGTTTCAGGGGATACTGTGATTTCTACAGAGGTGCCGCCGGGATAAAGCCCCGAACAACCTGTACCTGCGCACTGTATTCCTTCAGGTGTTGAAAATACAAATACCCGTGAGGTGGAAAGAATCAAATCAAGGTTCTTATAGGGACATTCCTCCACCGGTATAATGCCGGTATCAGAAGCGATGGTAAGCGTGTCTATAATGCGCAACTCAGGTGCGTCTGACGTTACCGTGAAATTTTTCACAGTAAGGCCGGCATCATATACCTGGACATCGGCATCGGTCACATAAAGGCAGTTATTTATGCTGCCGGTTTCATCTGTCTTAAGAAGAAGGGTATCACTTGAGGAGATTCCATCACGGGTGAATGATCCCCCTGTTGCCATTAACACACTATTTTCTGCATGAACCATGGAGACTATGGAATTGCTCCGGTATTGCTTCTGCCACTCAATAGCGCCCGTATTGTCAAGTTTCAGAGCGACACCGCCCGCCTGATAAAGCCCGCCTGCCATGAAACCGCCGTCATCTGTCTGATACAGTGTCTTTATGGAGTCGCCGACGTTGGTTTCATAGTTTTTCTGCCATACAATATTACCGTCTTTGTCCAGTTTCATAACCAGGCCGTCTGTTCCATAGCCCATTGAATCCTCAGTCTGACCGCTAATAACATAACCGCCATCAGTTGACTCTATTACAGTCATACCAATATCATTGCCGGTATGGCCCTGATACAATTCATGCCACTCAACCGCGCCGTTTGAATTCAATTTTAGCACCCAGAGATCATACCCATAGGACCAATCGGTAATGCCTGAAAAAAGAGACCCTGTTACTATATATCCTCCATCCTGCGTCTGCCGGACAAAATGAGCATAGCTGTCAGAGATATTTACATTGTCATAGATCAACTGCCATTGAACAGCGCCTTCAGCATCTGTTTTAACAACCCACAGGTTTGACCCAGGACTCACGGTCCCCAGTGTCCTGCCTCTGCCGACTGCAATGAATCCATTGTCTGATGCAGTCTGCACACAGGAGAAGGAGCTCAAATATCCCTCGGTGTCTTTATATCTCTTTTGCCAGACAACACCTCCGCTGGCATCAATTCTGGCAAGCCATCCATAGCCCTGGCACAACGCTCCCTCGCTCTCATAACACGTAAGGGCGCTTCCGGCCAGGATATAGCCTCCGTCAGGTGTGGTGTCGATCGATGCCGCACTATAGAATTCCTTTTCGGCGTTTCTATATACTTTCTGCCATTCCAGGGCTCCTGAGGCATCGGTTTTATAGATCCACACATTGTCTCCGCCATCAAAGGAGCGTGAGTTGGAGGCAATAATAAAGCCATTATCTCCCGTCGCCTGCACAGATGCAGGTTCTTCATGGTCTGTTCCGCCATAGAATATTGAGTATGTGGCGGCATAAGATACAAAAGGAACCAGGAAAGTACAGAGATAAAATGATAAGCCTGAGATAATAAATCTGATTTTATTTTTCATATATGCCACCTTTATATTTGATGAACCTGTAAATTCAATAATCGCCATTCCTAAATGCAGGATTTATGCTCGGGAATAACGAAAAAAACAAAAATCTGATATTTCACAAAAAACATATAATTGTAAAACTATCCTTCTTTAATAGAAAGTTAATTTTCTACCCTATTTAAAAGACGGCAGGGATCTTTTTCGATCTTGTTTCTCAGAAAATTTCCACACCTGTCAACACTTCGTCTTGTAACCACAATAACATAGCCGGACTCCGGAATCCACACCACGCATGTCATTCCGGAGCTTGTTGAAAATCCCGATGCTGTTTCTGGGGCCTGCCGGGTCATAGCCTTGGTGAAGGATGGACCGTGGAATCCAGTATTTTCAGGCACTTATGGATTCCCGCCTGCGCGGGAATGACGGCTGTTGTACCTTTTACGAGTTCAACATAATTTTACAACCGCTTTTTTTATATACAACTATTTAAAATAGTGCAGGAGTGTTTTTATTTCACTGATGATATCCATTAATTTATCTGATCCATTCTGTGTTTGAGAGATAAGCAAATATTTCTATAGGGTTGTGTTTTTTAATCCAACAGGCATCTTCATGTTGGATTAAAATAGAAACATCTCTGTGTCTGTGGTAAAAATCCGTTTTTGAACAGCATTATTCACAAATAATCTTCAAACCGGTAACCAACCTCTCTTACTGTCTTGATAAAATCAGGATTGGCAGGATCTTTTTCGATCTTGTTTCTCAGAGAGTTCACACACCTGTCAACACTTCGTCTTGTAACAACTATATTATAGCCCCATACAAGATTAAGAATCTGGTCGCGTGTAAACACCCTGTCCGGGTGGGATATCAACAGAGATAAAAGACCATACTCCTTTGGTGTCAGGGTTATGTCTTTTCCGTTCTTTAATAATTTTCGCGAGGCCATGTCCAGATCGAATTCGCCAAAACTGTACTTAATGCTCTCTTTTTTACGCCTCGACCGCAGGCAGGCATTGGTCCTTGCAATGAGCTCCTTAATACTGAAAGGTTTGGTCACATAGTCATTCGCGCCGAGGTTAAGCCCAAGAACAACATCAGACTCCTGGTTTTTCGCGGTCAGCATGATGATCGGCATATCAAGCTCCTGTTCACGAAGGGATCTGCATATTTCATAACCGTTCATACCAGGAAGCATGAGGTCCAGGACAATCAGATCAGGGGAGGTATTAAGAGCCTTTTCAAAACCATCTTCTCCATCCCCGGAGGTGATGACTGTAAAACCCGCAAATTCAAAATTATCCTTCAGCCCCCTCATAAGGGTCTTGTCATCTTCAATAATTAAGATAGTTTCCTGCGGCATTTTATGATTTCACCCCCATACAAAAAACAAGAATTCACACAAAATATAAATAACAACATTATTTTTTTATACACCCTTTTTATGGATTCCGTGTTCAAGCCACGGAATGACTGCTTTTTCCACGTATTCGCTTTGTCATTCCGCGACTTGATCGCGGAATCCAGTTTTTTCAGGCACTTATAGATTCCCGCCTTCGCGGTAATGACGCCAAGAGCTATTCTCGGACAGCCTTCTGGTATGTCATTCCGGAACTTGATTCCGGAATCCAGTCTTTTCAGGTGCTTGTAGATTCCCCCGACTTCAGTCATGCCGGGGCAGGCTCTTTTCGCCGGAATGTCGTTTGCGAGACTTTCTACTAGCCCATCAAATTTCACAGTTATCCAATTTTATCACTTCACTTCCGGCACTTTAATCGTAAATACACTCCCCTTTCCCAATTCACTCTCTATCTCAATTGAACCATGATGAACATCCACGATAGATTTAACAATACTCAATCCCAGCCCGAATCCGCTTCCTTTGCGGGAAAGTGTCTGATCAACCTGATAAAAAGGCTCAAGGATCTTTTTTCTTTGATCAGAGGAGAAACCAAGACCTTTATCTGTTACTTCAAAACAAACATTGCCATTTTTCGAATAAGCCGCAAGATTCACCGATTTGACTCTATCTGAATAATGATATGCATTGTCCAGCAGGTTTAAAAGCGCCATAACCATGGCATCATAGTCTGCGACGATATAAGGCATTTTTCCCGGGGCTTTCAAGTCAAAAGTAAATCCGCCAGATTCAAACCTGTGTTTAATAGTATCATATACTGTCCGGACAATCTTTTCCGGGGCAACTACTTTAAAGTCAAAGGTCTGTCGTTTGTCCTCTATGCGTGAAAAGGTCAGAAAATTTTCCACAAGCCTGGTGAGGCGCTCATTTTCCTTGGCGATTAATTCAATATATTCCTTAACAAGTTTTTCATCTTTGTATCTTCCATCTATCAGGGTGTCAACAAGGAGACGTATTGAAGCAAGGGGTGTTTTAAGTTCATGGGAGACAGTAGTTATCAGATCGTTTTTCATACGCGCAAGGCTCATCTGGTGAACAAATAACCGGGTTGTAATAGCTGCAAGAATCAGGATTCCCACAATAATCAGCAGGGCTGTCCATAAATAAAGAGATATCTGCTTTTCCGAAGCCTCCGTAAAAAGATCATCATCTATAACCTGCGCAATTATTTCCCATTCAGGGAAATATTCTCCTGCATCGGTTCTGAGCAGGGGCTTCAGGTCTTTGCCTTTATCTGTTGGAACGAATAAAAAATGCGCATCTGAATGCAACACATTTGAATTTATAAATGACTGTGTTTCCTGTTCAATCCGATCCTGCCTAAATAATGCAGTTACTGATAAATCAGAAGAAACAAGCTGCCATAAACCCTTTTCTTCAGGCACTTTTATAAGACCATACTGTCCGGGGGGCATGATATTTAACTTAAAGGATGATGCCAGTTCTTCAGCATCAAGAGTTGGAAACTTGATACTACTATCAATCGCTTTCAGGGCTTTCATTAGAAACATTCTTTGGGAAGAAGGCATGACCGGTGGTGTGTAATCGTTGATTCTTTCAACAAGATTCTCAAGTACACTCCGGAAAATGGGAGAAGGTTCTTTTATGGATTGAAGGACAAATAGCCTTGCATCGGGAGCAATCAGACGACCATTGTTATCA
>CAZJOB010000235.1:0-5978 GCA_964547435.1 uncultured Desulfatiglans sp.
TTGAGAGGCTGAATGTTGATGATCTGGGTCTGGATAAAATGGACCGAAGTATAATGCTCACAATAATGGAAAAATATGATGGTGGTCCGATCGGGCTGGATACGCTGGCTGCGGCTGTATGCGAGGAAAAGGACACTATCGAAGATGTATATGAACCCTTTTTAATACAAAAAGGGTTCATAAAGAGAACCCCAAGGGGGAGGGTGGCCACCAGGGCGGCCTACAGGCATTTTAAACTGGAATACAGACAGGAAAAGGATGATGATCAAAAAAGACTGTTTTAGTTAGTGCCCATTCAGAAACGGCAAAATCCTGGATGGACATTATTTAATCTGTAACTGAACGGAGTAACGATATGTCCGAATTCTCTCAAAATCAGAGCCAGATAACCACATTTCATATCCTGCAGGAAGACAGAAAACATCTCAGAAACCAGCTCAGGCTTCATTCCAAGTGGAAAAAGACCGTATTGATTATTCCCCTTCTTGCCAGTGAATTTTCCATACCTGAAAACCGGCCGGTCTTTGAAGATATACTGAAGCAGTTAAAGGATATTGCCTATCTTTCAAGGATCATATTCGGCCTCGACAATGCGACTGAAAAGGAGGCCCGTCAACTTAGAGATCTCCTGGAGGAACACCGTATAAAAAATTATCTTATACAATGGAATGATGGTCCCGGTTTCAGCAGTATCTATAAAAAGCTGAATAAGGCGGGATTTCATATCAGTGAACCAGGAAAGGGGAAAAACATGTTCTTAAGTTTCGGCATTGCCATTGCCCTGGGCGCAGAATCTGTGGGTCTGGTGGATGCCGATATCAGGACATTCAGAAGAGAACAGCTTGATCGTCTCTTCTATCCTGTTGTGGCCCTCAACTATGATTTTTCAAAGGCCTATTATTCGAGAATTGCCGAGAGGACTATTTACGGCAGGGTAAAACGTCTTCTGCTCGATCCCCTTCTTCTGGCCTTAAAGCGAAAGTTTACCGAAAGCCGTGAGGAAAAAATGCTCCGGCTGATTGATTTTCTCCTTGGCTTCAACTATCAGCTTTCGGGTGAGGTTGTATTTCATGTGGATCTCTTGAAAAAGATGAGGTTTGCCACCAACTGGGGTGTTGAGATATTCACCCTTATAGAAGTATTTAGAAAGGCCTCTTCTCCCGCCCAGGTCATGTTTTCCAAAGAGCCCTTTGACCACAAACACCAGGAGATTTCAGAGGAAAACCGTAAAAAAGGGCTGAACCGAATGGCTATCGATATAGTCACCACACTGATGAATGCCCTTGTGATTGAAGAGGGTCTTGAAATTTCCGATACATTTTTCCGGGATCTGGCCATTACCTATCAGGCGGTTGCAGAGGAGCAGATAAAAAAATATTCTGATGATGCCAGTTTTTCTAACCTTATACATGACCGGGATGCGGAAGAGTATATGGTAAAGGAGGTATTCCGGAACTCCATTTTGAGCGCCGGCGAACTGCTTACAGCTCCATATAGAATGACAGAAAAATTTTTAAGGTTTGTTAACAATTATCAGGAGTTCAGGCCCTTTCTCAAGGAAGGTCTGGCGGAGGCCATACTGGCGGTCGAAAAAAAGGCCGAGCAGAGTATTTTTGAGTTTCCCCAGACAGTATCGTGGGAGCGTGTCTATAATAAACTGCCTCAGATCTCATATGATCTTATTGAGGCGGTTGAACAGGAAAAGCGTCGTTTTTCCTGATGATAAATTATTATTTGATGACCGGATTCGATATAAAAGAAAAAAGACAAATTATTATATTTACAGACCTTGACGACACCCTTCTGGACCATGTCAGTTACAGATGGGAAATGGCTGAACCCGCGCTTGAATTCTGCAAAAAGCTCGGAATTCCTGTTATTCCCGTATCAAGTAAGACAAGGGCGGAGATTGAGAAAATCCATAAGGCAATGGGACTTCATACCCCTTTTATTTCAGAGAATGGAGGAGGAGTCTTTTTTCCGCAGGATTTTTTTGAAGACGATCCGGGCAGAGGTTTTATCAAAACCGGATCCCTGTGGAAACTTGAACTTGGGACCCCCTATGAAATTCTTGCAAGGTCACTGAAGGAAATAGGGTGTGAACTAAATATGGACCTGAGAGGTTTTTCAAATATGACATTAAAGGAGGTGTCCTGGCTTACCGGTCTTTCAGAAGAGGATTCTCTCGCGTCCATGTCAAGGGAATTTGACGAACCCTTTCTCCTGACAGATATAGATAAAGCAGATGTTACAGCCCTGGAAAGGGCTGCCGCAAAACGGGGACTGAAGATATCGCAGGGAGGGAGGTTCTTTCATCTTCACGGCAATAATGACAAAGGTGAAGCTATAATGAGGCTGCTTTCTTTTTATACTGCCAGGTACAGGACAATTTTTTCAATAGCCCTTGGAGACAGCCCCAATGATTTTTCCATGTTCAAAAGGGTGGATAAGCCCGTACTGGTCCGCTCCGAAAAGGTCTTTCCGGGTTTGGAATCCGAGTTCCCGGGAATTATTATTACAAATAAACCCGGTCCTGAGGGCTGGAACTCCGCGGTATTGAGTCTGCTGCCGCCAGCATAAACGGAGGATCACCTGATGTTTCAAAGTGAAGTAAATCCTGACAGAATAGAAAAGGCCGATCTTGTGGTAAGCATACCTTCCTATAATGAGGAGGATTCCATAGCCTTTCCCGCCATTCAGGCAAGCCTGGGAATAAAGAAATACTTTTCCGGTAAGAGCGCGGTTATCATCAATTGTGACAACAATTCACCTGATAATACAAGAGAAGCCTTTCTGAATACAGAGACAGAGGTTGCAAAGATTTATATCTCAACCCCTCCGGGGGTAAGGGGGAAGGGAAATAATTTTAAAAATCTTTTTAAAAAGGTTGTTGAACTTCAGGCAAAGGCGATAGTTGTAGTGGACGCGGACCTTAAGAGCATTACGCCCGAGTGGATAAGACATTTAGGCGAACCGCTCTTTAATGGTTTTTCATATGTGGCGCCTCTTTATGTAAGGCACAAATATGATGGCACCATTACCAATGGAATTGCCTATCCCCTGTCAAGGGCCCTTTACGGGAGAAGGGTGAGGCAGCCCATAGGAGGAGATTTCGGTTTTAACGGCAAGCTCGCCAGGGTCTACCTTGAAAGCGAGGTATGGGATGAAGCAACAGCCAATTTTGGCATTGATATCTGGATGACCACCCTGGCCTTTAATCAGAGCGTGAGGGTCTGCCAGTCATTTATGGGACGGCCCAAGATCCATCGCCCGAAAGATCCCGCTGCATCGCTTGGACCCATGTTCAGGCAGGTAGTGGGAACTATCTTCGCGCTTATGCGGAATTTTGAATCAACCTGGATGAAGGCAAAATACAGTAAGCCCACTTCCATATACGGCTTCGGCCTCGGAGAGGTTGAAGAGCCTCCCAAGGTGGATGTCAACACGGACAAACTGATACAGAATTTTCATGGCGGTTTTGAACAGTATGGTGAAACATGGAAAAGTGTGATGACCGCTGATGTATATCAGAAACTTCTGGAGATAAAGGGGATGCATAAGGATATCTTTGCCTTTCCCACTGACCTGTGGGCAAGGGTTCTTTATGACTGGGCAATAGCCTACAGGGATAACCGCATAGACAGGGATTGTTTAATGGAGGCGCTCATTCCACTCTATTTCGGCAAGACCCTCTCCTTTGTCAGGAAGACAGAAAAGATGACCATTCAGCAGGCAGAGGAGGCGATAGAAGAGGACTGCATGACATTTGAGATGACAAAACCCTATCTGATAAGGAAGTGGAACGGGGGGTGATCTACCGGATTAGCATGATCCTCACATCCATAACATTCGTGTTTGTGGGGCCGGTTACAAGGAGATCTCCTGTATTGCTGAGGTAGTTGTATGAATCATTATTATCAAGATATGCTGCTGCGTCCATGCCGGCCCTGTTTCCCCTGCTGATGGTCAGTGGGTCCACTATCCCTCCTGCAGCGTCTGTGGGGCCGTCATTCCCGTCTGTCCCTCCGCTCAGCACCACTACCCGGCAGGGCAGATCCTTTATTTCCATTGCCGCCGCCAGGCAGAACTCCTGGTTTCTTCCGCCCTTCCCTTTTCCCCTGATTGTAACGGTTGTCTCTCCTCCGGAAATAATACAGCAGGGAGGTTCAGCAGGTCTTCCGGTTTTCAGCGCCTCTTTCGCAATGGCAGTGTGAACTTTAGCGACATCCCTTGTCTCCCCCTCTATCATGGAGGAGAGAATAATAGTCCTGTAGCCCAGTTCATCAGCCTTTGCGCCAGCCGCTTCAACAGCATGAATATTGCTGCCTGTTATAATATTGTAAACCCGGTCAAATATCGAATCCCCCTCTTTCGGCGTTTCAGGTCTCTTTCCCTCTGTTCCGGCCCTAAGATGTCTTTCGATTGATAAGGGGATTTTCTTAAGGCTGTACTTCTCTATGATTTGCCGGGCATCTTCAAAGCTGCTTTTATCAGGCACAAAGGGGCCTGAGGCGATTACATCCATCCGGTCGCCCACGACATCGGAGAGCATCAGGTTTATTGTAGTGGCAGGGAAGGCAGCCCGTGCCATCTGCCCGCCTTTTGATGATGATATATGTTTTCTTATGCTGTTTATCTCATCGATGCTTGCCCCGCATTCAAGGAGCTGTCTGGTAACAGCCTGTTTTTCTTCAAGTGTGATTCCTCGGGCAGGCAGGGGAAGCAGGGCGGAACCTCCGCCTGAAATAAGGGAGAATATCAGGTCTCTTTCTCCTGCCTTATGCAGCAGATCAAGAATTCTTTCAGTGCCTGTAACTCCATTCATGTCAGGCAGGGGATGACCCGCTTCAACTATTTCTGTGAAGGAAAGTTTTTCAGTAAAGCCATATTTTACATTTATGATGCCGCATTCTATCTTATTCACCAGAATGTCTTCCATAGCCCGGGCCATGGGAGCTGTCGCCTTGCCGCCTCCCACAAGGAAAATGCGGTCATAGTGATTAAGGTCCAATAGGGCGGAAGGCAAGTCAGGAGAACCCGCGATCAATATGTTATTTTCAACCCGAATAAAACGGCGTACAGCCTCATAGGGGTTAACCGGTTTAAGAGAGGCATTAAATATGTTCAGTGCCTCGGACCTGATTCGATCAAGGACTATATTTGATGGAATTGACATGGTCACCTCTTTTCACTGTATAACAGGGCATAACAAATACTGAATCTTTCTCATAATGAGTACGACAGAACAAGTCAATTTATCAAGGATTTTTTGGTTATTAGCCAAAAATGCCAACTAAAGGTTTATCAGACTAAATCTGTGGTATTCTGTTTAGGCAAAAACTTGGCGGATGTTTATAACATCATGATATCTATGATAAAATTATATAAATGCCTGTGGCATAGATAATGCTATGGTCTATTTATAAACAGGTTAAGTAAGTACATGTTGACATATTAAACTTATTTTAATAGATTTTTTTTGCGGTTTTCCATTCATTACAGAAGCGCTTTCCTGTTTTTTTTGTATGATAAGGCAGTCTTTTTTTAATAATATCTTTTCAATTTTAAAACAGGGTTAAAAATTTTACCGGTTTTAAAGTCAGGGGAGGAAATAATCATGGATGGCTTTTTTTCTCAATACAATGGCATGGAGATCTTTTTTATAGTTTGCGCTTTTGTCGGAGGCGTATTTGTAGTTTTTAAATTTATAATGCAGTTTATGGGTTTTGATCATGACATGGACATGGACGGGGGCGGTCATGATTTTGATGCCCATCACGCGGATTCGGATGTGGGTTTTCATGTGCTTTCTCTTCTGGGCATCACCTCATTTCTCATGATGTTCGGTCTGGTGGGTCTTGCCCTTTACCGGCAGAGCAGTGTGGGTTTTCTGATTTCCATAACCGGGGCAATAATTGCAGGATGCGCCGCTGTATGGCTTATAGGCAAGATGTTCCAGATGGCAAACAGGATGAAAT
>CAZJOB010000236.1:0-5965 GCA_964547435.1 uncultured Desulfatiglans sp.
GTTTTTTCCTTCGATGTAGCGCATATCGCGAGAAGACCACCTGGGAGAACGTTCAACAATATACCAGCTACTTCCTTGCCCACCGAAGAGCCATAGATTGCCTTTGTTGTCTATCCAGCTTACGCTATCATACCGGGCGCCAGGTTTGTTCGCTTCGCCGGCTACTCCCCTGGTTCCGTAGACACCAGGCACATCTTTCTTGATGTCCCCTGACACCCAGGTCCAGTTCGTCCCGTCAAATTTCCAAAGATCATTGAGAATACCTAAAATTCCTGAATCGGCATATCCGACACCGCCAAAGAGCCAGAGGTTGTCTTCACTGTCTGTCCAGCTTACGCTGCCACTCCGTGCACCAGGTTTGTTCGTACTGGCAGCAATCCCCATGGTGCCATAAATGCCACGACTTCTTGCCTCACTATCCCCTGAAACCCATGTCCAGTTCTTACCGTCAAATTTCCACAGATCATTGAGAGGTAATCCTGAAATAATAAACCTGACACCGCCGAAAAGCCACAGATTACCTTTGCTGTCAGTCCAGCTTACACTGCCGGTTCGGGATCCAGGGCTGTTAGTGCTGTCAGCAACCCCTTTGGCGCCATAGACAGGGGGTTTATTTACATCGTTATCTCCTGAAACCCATGTCCAGTTCTTACCGTCAAATTTCCACAGATCATTGAGAAATCCCCTTTCACCTTTTCCATTGTAGCCACCACCACCATAAAGCCAGAAATTGCCTTTGTTGTCGGTCCAGGTTACACTGCCATCCCGTGCGCCAGGTTTGTTCGTGTCGGCGGCAACACCCTTTATGCCGTAAACGCCACGCTGATATGAATTGCTATCCCCGGATACCCAGGTCCATTTACCAGGGGCGGGGATTGATTTAAGATCCTGATTTTCATTCAAACCGCTTTTCGCGGCAAGGCCTACCTTTACCAATGCCTCTTCTTTTGCCTGGTTCTTATGGCCTGACAGGCCGTAGAGATCACCTTTAAAAAATTTCATCATCCCTATGCCGGGGCCTTTGTAGTCTTCCGAATCAATGGTTGTTTCACAAATAAAATTACCCTCTTTTGAATAGACCTGATAAACACGAAATGTATGGTCCTTATCCTTGGTGTATTTGAAAACAAGTATGTTATCATTCGTGTCAACTTTGATATCATAAAAATATGGCCAGTGTTCAGGGAAATAGCCGCCGGATTTGATTGCCTCTAATTCGCCTGAAGGAATCTCTATTTTCCTTTCCGAATAAAAGGTCAACAATTCTTTGTAATGAGCATCCTTTTCTGTTTGTGTGATCGGGATGCCTGAATAATCCAGCCTTATAATGCCTTTTTTCCCTCCATCCGGTGAGAATATATGAATTTTATTATCTTCGGGATATCCGACTATTAAATCACCGGAATTCGTCTTGTCAATACAGGTATTGAATCTTCTGAAGGGATTTTTCATCACCATCTGGCGCTTATCATTATTGACAGAGATAAACATATTTTTCTTTTCTTCACTAAAGCTGATCAACTTTAATTGTTTTTCAGTCTGTATATCAATAATAGATACGTGCTGTTCCCATGTTCCGGATTCGCTATGAAGATCTTCGCCAATAACCGCGATTTTATTGTCTCTCAACGCAATACACTCTCTCACTGCATAATCCGGTCTGATTGTTCGTTTCAAAGCGCCGAATGTGTCAAAAATAAGAACCGGTCCGCTTGTCGCGATGACAATATATTCATTATTCAGAATATCAATTGAATGACCGCGTGAGTAAACACTCCTGGGGTTCTCGTCATATTCGAACATTGAGACATAATTGCCGTGTTTGTCAAATTTGAACACAAGCCCCTGACTGTGGTTTGCAAGAAGATACAGGTCGCCTTCGCGATTGATAGCAAAATCCTTGAAAAAACTATCTTTTTCCAACCCGGAAGCATTGCTGTTAAGCCAGTCGTTGAACTTTTTAATTTCATTATTAACCGGAGTTGCCTTCAGATCCAATGAAAATTGCGGGTCAGGATTCAGGGTGATCTTCCCGTTTGTATACAGATTGATCAGTTGCTGACCGGTTACTGTTGCGGGCAAAAGAAGCAGGATAAAAATCAAATTGATTATTTTTTTCATTGCGCCCTCCATAATAAATTAAAAAATAAAGGATATTTTACTGAAATACTCCGATCAGGAGCGGATCAGATATCCAAATGAGAATTTTTTTTATTGACCTTGAATTGCTCGCTCGATGTTTCACCTTTATTCATGTCGGCTTTTACCAATTCAAAGGTGTTCTTTTCCTGATCAAATATGATAATGACCATTTTTTTCCCGTTCAAATCAACTTTAGGGTCTTCATTATAAAAAATATCTTCCACCATTAATATTCGTTGAAGATCATTCTCGCTGATTTTTTGGTCCTTTCTGAGTGTAAATACCGAAAAAAATATAAGGATCAGAAACGCAAGAACAGAAGCCTTTACCCAGGTGATTTCAACAGATATCTTTAATGGTTGGCGAAAAAATCCGGAAATGAATCCCTGCGATGATTTTTTTACCTTCTGTGATGCTGAAAAAGGCAATTCAGGTATGCTGTCAGGAGAGAGCAGATCCAGACCTGACCTCACACTTTGTATCTGAATATTCATACGATGATAAAGTTCGTGACATTTCTCGCATGATGCCAGATGCTTTTCCACTGTTATCATAATATCTTCAGACAATTCTTTGTTTATATAATCAAAAATAGTATTGCTTTCAGGACATTCCATTTTCCTTTACCTCTCTATATACCCGGTGCATTTTTCAATGGCCCTTGAAAGGGTCTTGCCTATGGCTGTTTTTTTAATTTTCATGACTTCTGCCATCTCAGCGTATGAAAGGCCATCCTGATAGAGTTGAAGAATCGTTCGGTCTCTTGTGGATAGTTTTTTCAGCGCCTTTCTTACCAGAATTTTTTCTTCCATATGAATGAGGCCGGATTCGACGTCGTTATATTGAGAATCAGGTCGAATGACTTTTATTATCCGGTTAAATATGGAAGTCCTTTTTAAATAATTATTGGAGATGTTTGCCGCGACGCGGTACAGCCAGGCCCTGGGGTTTTCCAGTGTTATGGATTCGTTCATATAATTATGTAATTTTAAAAAGGTCTCCTGGGTTATATCCATAGCGTAATTACTGTCTCCTGTCATACGGTAGGCAAATGTATATATTGAACGATAATAATCTCTATAAAGTTGATCGAATTCCATTTTTCCTGAGTGTTTGTTTTATACAGTGAGACAATTAAGAATGATTTTTGTGACAAAAAAAGGTGTTGAGTCTGTTATTAACATCCGGGTTCTTGATACTGGATACTTGATACTGGATACTTGATACTGGATAGCAGATTCTGGATACTGGATTCCAGATACTCTTTTCTCTTCCCCTTTCTTCCTGACTTCCAATCCTTTAATCCTCTTATCTTCTTAACTTCTTATTTTCTCAACTTCTGCCCCTTACGCCCTGCCAGCGACTCATACAGTTCAAGGTACATATTCGCGGATCTGTCCCAGGAAAAATCCTCATTCATGCCGTTTGTCATGAGTTCTTTCCATATCGCCTTATCCTGAAAGAACATAACAGCCTTTTCAACGGCAGAAAGAAGAGAGGAAGGTTCATATTCGTGGATCTTAAATCCGTTCCCCTTTTCCCCGTCGAATTCACGAATGGTGTCGTTTAGACCTCCGGTCGCCCTCACCACGGGCACTGTTCCATATTTAAGGCTGTACATCTGTGTCAGTCCGCAGGGTTCGTATCTTGAGGGGATAAGAAAGACATCCGCGCCTGCCATTATGCGGTGGGCAAGGGGGTCATTGAAGCCTGTGCCTATACCTATTCTGCCCAAATGTCTTTCTGCCGCCTCTTTCAGGGCCGCTTCCATTATGGGATCTCCTGAGCCGAGTATAACCATGCCTGTGCCCAGGGCAATTATCTCATCTATTGTTTCAAGAAGGATATCAAACCCTTTCTGTGACTCCAGCCTCGATATGATACCTAAAAGAGGCCTCTCCATCAGAGACTTATCAAGCCTCATCTCCCTTATAAGGTTGTTTTTACATCTCTTTTTGCCTGATTTTCTTTTGCTGTTATAGGTCTTGGCAATATGAACATCCTTTTCGGGATTCCAGATATCATAATCAACCCCATTCAGTATTCCTGAAAGGACATTACTGCGCTTTATTAAAACCCCTTCCATACCCCTGCCGAATTCATGTGTCTGAATCTCTTGAGCGTAGGTGGGGCTTACAGTGGTTACTGCATCGCTGTATACGATACCGGATTTCAGCAGGCTGATATCCCCCCAGAACTCAACTCCTTCCGGATGAAAGAAGTCCGCCTCCGAAAGGCCGGTAACTGCCAGTTTATCCCTTGAAAAGTTGCCCTGATAACCCATATTGTGAATAGTAAAAACTGATGATGTGCCGGTAAATTCCTTTTTGGGTTTGTATGGGCCTTTAAGCAGTGCCGGTATAATGCCTGTCTGCCAGTCATGACAGTGAATAATATCCGGTATAAAATCTGCTTTAAGCGAAAGTTCAAGTGCCCCGCGTGAAAGAAATGTGAAACGTTCAAGGTTGTCATAATAGTCGCCGAATGAGTTTCCATAAAGGTTAGGCCTGTCAAAGAATTCCTCACGTTCCAGAAACCAGACCGGCACGTCCCCTGATGTACGTGTTTCATGCACCCTTGCTGAAATCGTATCTTTTCCGACAGGAACGGGGAGTCTTTCCACTGCAATACGAGTCTCAAAATTACCCTCCATTACAGAACGATAAAAGGGCATGATAATCCTAACATTCACACCAAGGCGTTTTAAGGCCGGTGGAAGCGAGCCCGCGACATCCGCCAGCCCCCCGCTCTTGGCAAAGGGCACAACCTCCGGTGATACAAAAAGGACCTTTAAATCAGAATTCATAATACTCTCCGAATAGTAATTATGTTTTTAAATCCGTGTAATCCTGTAAATCCTGTCAGATTATACATTAATGTTTTCCATTTAGTAATCCCATTTCCAGTTGATACCGATTCCTGTTTCCGTGTCTTCTCCCACTTCCGTTTCAACTGTAATATTGGGTGATATCTCCCAGTTTAGCGCCGCCTTGCCGCTCTCCCGGCCTATTCCCCTTTCAACCTCAAGGTAGATTCTTTCATTGAGATATTTTCCCGCGCTCAACACGGATTCGTCCATATTATCTCCTGACTGCCTGATCTCCAGTTGATCCACCCCCAGCGCCCTGCGGGTCTTTCCGATCAGGTCATAGCTTCTGCCCCCCAGCATGGTATTAATGGCGTTTCCGAGCTGAACAGCCTGAAGAGGTGTTATCTGGGATACATCCCTGCTGAAAAGTATTCGTGAAAGGATCTCGTCAGAAGGAAGTGAGGGAATGGAGCTTAATTTTATCTCAGGACTGTTTACATTCCCGGACAATTCTATCATGGCGGTAATGTCACCATTTTTTATTCTTCCTGAGATGAGAAGGTCAGGAGAGGGGGGATGCCGGCCGTCGAAGATAATAGACCCTTCTGTAAGGTCAAAACGTTTTCCCAGAAAGGTATAGTTGCCCCTTAAGAGCTTTAACTCTCCTTTTATCAGAGGTTCGGCGTCTGTCCCCTTAATCGTGAGGTCGCCTCTCCATTCGGAGGTAATCCCCCTGCCGTTTATATATATCCTGCCGGAGCTTTTCAGAAGCAAGTTAAGATGGACAAGCGGCTTCAGTATCCCTTTCCTTTCCTCTGTGAGTTCATCACCGGTATTTAGGCGGTTTATTTCAATAACCTCAATATCGGTGATCCCAGGCGGAAGAGTATCAGGAATCCTTATATCTCCCCTTTCTATATTTATACTGCCTTCCAGAGAGTGATCCAGAAGATTTCCCGCCAAGGTGGTCTGTCCATCAATTATAAGGGATATATCATCGGTATTGTACAAACC
>CAZJOB010000237.1:0-5947 GCA_964547435.1 uncultured Desulfatiglans sp.
ACAGGCTGTTGATGGGTGATGTGGGCACGGGTAAGACCCTTGTAGCGACCGCTGCGGCTTTTATCACAGTACATAACTCCGGACAGGCTGCTGTTATGGCGCCGACCCAGGTTCTGGCTGAACAGCATATGGAGCATTTTTCAGGTTTGTCTGAAAAAATGGGTTTCAGACCTGTTCTTCTGACAGGCAAAATGAAGAAAACCGAGCGCGAGGCTGTGTATAAAAAGATAGAAAAAGGGCAATACAATCTGATCATAGGAACACACGCCCTTATTCAGGATAAACTCGCCTTTTCTGACCTGAAACTCGCCATAATTGACGAACAGCATCGCTTTGGCGTTCAGCAGCGGGCCATGATTGAAAAAAAGGCAAACACAACACCCCACATTATTGTGATGTCGGCGACCCCTATTCCAAGGACACTGGCGGTTACCCTGTATGGCGATATGGATATTTCAATAATCAGGCAATATCCTAATAAGCGCACCCCTGTGGCCACGCATCTGGTTGAGAGGACGCAAAAAAGGTGGGTTTTTGAAAAACTGAAGCAGACACTTTCTCAGGGCAGGCAGGCATATGTAATATGTCCGGTTATAGAGGAGTCTGAAACAGGGGGCCTTAAAAGTGTGGAGGAGATGGCCGCTCAACTGCATAAGATTCTCAGCCCGGCCTTCATAACAGGCATGATTCATGGCAGGATGGATTCCGCTGAAAAGGAACAAGCCCTGGCAGCGTTTAAGGATAAAAAAACAGATGTTCTGGTCGCTACAACGGTCATAGAAGTGGGTATTCATGTGCCTAACGCGACGTTAATGATTATTGAACACCCCGAATGCTTTGGTCTTGCCCAGCTTCATCAGTTGAGGGGAAGGATAGGAAGAGACGGCAAAGGCGGCGACTGCCTGCTTATGCTTTCGGAATCACCATCAGAAAATACCCTGGCACGATTAACGCAAATTGTCTCTTGCAACGACGGTTTCGAGATCGCTCAAAAGGATCTTGAACTCAGAGGTCATGGCGAGATGACAGGCACAAGACAATCCGGATTCAGTGAACTGGCCCTTGATGAGATAATAAGAGAAAAGGAGCTTTTTGAAAAGGCCGCGGCAGAGGCACGGAATCTGGTTGAAAAGGACCCTGAGCTTATAATGCCAGAACATTGCCATTTAAAGACGCTGATGGGGGACTATTCAGGGGGCGCTTTAAATCTCTGATTTTAATGGCTGTCAATATTTTGACTTTTTTGCGAGTTCATTAATATTGACAATCTTGCATTCATTACATTAGAAAAATATATCATTAGTAAACTTATTGTTTATTTTTATTTTAGAAAATGATAAAGTTCATGTAATCATCTCTCATTCAGGTCTTTTTATTACAAAAAATGTGTTTTCTTGTTTTCGCTGTTATGGCATATTTTATGCATTTTAGAATAAACAGGTTATTTATAATTTAACATGTATGGCTTTTTAGCCGATATCTTTTAGGAAACTGTAATGTTGATTACTTATCTAATCGGGTAGATTTGCAATGAATCTTAATATGAATATCCTGATCGTAGATGATTTCGCGACCATGAGGCGCATTATTCGGGGAGCGTTAAAGAATATAGGCTTTAATAATATATTTGAGGCTGAAGAAGGCAATGGCGCGTTAAAGGTCATGGCAAAAGAAAATATCGATCTTGTCATATCCGACTGGATAATGCCCAACATGAACGGGCTGGAATTGCTGAAGACCATCAGGGCTGACGAAAAATTAAAGAATACCCCTTTCATCATGGTGACCGCCGAAGGTCAGAAGAAGAATGTCATGGACGCGCTTGAAAGCGGGGTCAATAGCTATATAGTAAAACCGTTTACTCCTGAAGTTCTTCTCGTTAAACTTAAAAGGGTCTTTAAAGAAGCATGAACAATACACTACCCGAAAATACATGCAATATTCTCATAGTGGATGATATTCAGGAAAATCTATCCGCACTGGAGCGTCAGCTTCGGAAACCGGGTAGAAAATTTATCAGAGCGGGTTCCGGTCCCGAAGCACTTGAAATCCTCAAAAACCATGATATCAGCCTTATTATTATGGACATAAAGATGCCCGGCATGGATGGATGGGAGACTGCCGGACATATCAAAAAAGATAACGATCTCGAAGATATCCCCATACTTTTCATAACAGCCGAATATATTGCAAATGAATTCATACAGTGCGGCTTCAAGATCGGCGCTGTTGATTATATCACCAAGCCCTTTGAACCTTTTATTCTTCAGTGCAAGGTCGACGTATTCCTGAGAATATCCCTGCAGCAAAAGGCCATTGAGGAAAGCCGGAAGAGGTACCAGGCGCTTTTTGAACAGTCCAATGATTCTATTATTGTTCATGACACTGAAGGGAAAATACTGGATGTGAACTCAAGGACTTTGGACTTTATGGGCTATGACAGGGAAGAACTATGCGGCATGAATATCCTTATGCTCAAACCCGAATGGGCTCGTTCCTTTGTCGACAAGGGACTGCCTCGTGTGCTTAAATCAGGGAGCAGTCGCTTTGAAACCATTGTAATGAATAAAAACGGAACAATAATAGAGGTTGAAATAAGCGCAAGCCTGCTGGACAGGGAAAAGGGTTATGTTCAGGCCATTGCCAGGGATATTACCGAGCGCAAGCAGGTTGAAAAGGCGCTTTTGAGGGCAAAGGAGATTGCCGAGGAGGCGAATAAAGACAAGAGCCAGTTTCTTACCAATATAAATCATGAGATCAGGACCCCCATGAACGGAATTGTTGGGGTTCTGGGTCTTCTTGCCGATTCGGACCTGAATGATGAACAGCGGGAATATCTTGGTCTCCTGCAGGAATCGACGCAGTCAATGTTAATACTGATAAATGATCTTTTAAGGTTCTCAAAGGTGGACTCCGGAAACATGTTATCTTTAAAGACAACCATGAGCCTGACCCAGGTCCTTAAAACATGTTATGACAATCTATCTAATCAGGCGGATAAAAAAGGCCTGGAATTGGTGTGGGGATCTGATCGCAAACTGCCTGACCGCCTTTTCGGAGATCCTGAGATCATTCGTCAGATAATTATAACTCTGGTTGGAAATGCCGTAAAATTCACCGAAAATGGAAGAATAATATTTCAGGTTAAAGAAAAAGAGCGTGACAGAAGCAGCATCCTGTTGCATTTCAGTGTAAAAGATTCCGGAGTGGGAATACCCGAAGATAAAATGGATGTAATATTCAATAAATTTGTTCAGGCTGACGGGTCTTATACCAGAAAATTCGGAGGACTTGGGCTGGGATTAAGCATCTGCAGCCAGCTTGTAAAAATGATCGACGGCGACCTATGGGCGGAAAGTGAAGAAGGAAAAGGAAGCACATTTCATTTTACCGCGAGATTCGGTCTGGAATAGGCGACCCTTTTAAATTAGCCACATACTCATCCGCCTTCGCTCTTTTAGCTACTACGGCGGGACAGGCACAGACATTAACACACCATTTAGTTTAACCTGTGACACTTTCAATATCTTTTATAGTAACCATTCCTTCTCTTATCAATTGCGGGGGATCGGTTGTTATATCGAGTATGGTGCTTCCCCTGCCCCCTTTTGTTTCACCGCAGTCCAGTATCAGATCCAGTTCATTGCCAATGGAATCATACACCTCTTTGGCGCTAACACAGGCGGGTTGTCCTGACCTGTTGGCGCTCGTCCCTGTTACAGGGCATCCCACTGCCCGGGCCAGGCCCGTAGCCACCTTATGACCGGACAGCCGAACGGCAATTTTACCTGTGCCGGCAGTGAGGAGTGAAGATACACTGTTATTGGCCCTGAAAACAAGGGTGACACCCCCCGGCCAGTAAGTGTCCATTATCCTTACGGCAGTTTCAGAAATATCTTTAACATATCTGCTGAGAGATTCCCTGTCCGGTATCAGTATGAGAATAGGCTGGTCTTTCTGTCTTTTCTTTATTGAATACAGGCGGTTTATTGCTTTATCATCTCTTGTATTCACTGCCAGTCCATAGAAGGACTCCGTTGGAAAGGCAACTGTCCCGCCTGAAAGCAATACCTGCTTTGCCCTCTTAAGGGCTGCGTCAAGATCCGGCCCTGACTCCGATTTGATAAAAATCGTTTTATCAGTTACTTCTCCCAATTCTCCGCCTTTTCAATGGCCTTTTTCGTAAGGTCTTCACGATATGCCTTCAGCCTGTCTGCAATATCGGGATACTTCAAAGCCAGTATCTGGGCCGCAAGAATAGAGGCATTTTTTGCTCCGCCTTTTCCTATGGCAACTGTGGCCACGGGTATTCCGGGGGGCATCTGCACTGTTGAAAGGAGGGCGTCCATGCCTTTAAGCACAGAGGAATCAATGGGTACGCCTATTACAGGCAGGATTGTGTAAGACGCGATAACCCCTGCCAGATGTGCAGCCCATCCTGCCCCGGCGATTATAACCTCGATTCCCCGGGGCATGGCCGTTTCGGCGAATTTTTTTGTCTGCTGAGGAGTCCTGTGAGCGGATGTAATCCTGACCTCATAGGGAATAGAGAGGTCATCCAGTTGTTCCATGGCTTCTTTCATTATTTCGGCGTCTGAGGCGCTTCCCATGACGACAGCTACAAGAGGGGGGGGGCTTGGCATATTTTACTCCTTTTTAAATGTTCCTATTTGTATTAACCCGATCGTATTTCAAAACAACCGGCACAGGGCGCAAGGCAAAAGACACAAGGAATGCAGAAAAAAACCGAGTCATTAACCTTGCGCCCTGCGCCTTGTGCCTCATGTCTGCGCCCTGCACCTTGTGCCCTGCGCCCGGTTTTTATACCATCCCGGTCAGCGGATACACAACCATTCCCGCGAGAGTCGCTATATCCTCAGCAGAAAGTATGGATTTTACAGTCTCGTCAAAAAGGATATTTCCCTCCGGAGGGAACTCATCATCCCCTTTCCATAATACAAGGGCAACCGGCGCCATGGGGAGTGCCTGAACAGCCACGGAAAAGTCCCCCATTTCAAGCGGTGTGGCATTATATGCCTTTTCAGACGTCTCCAGTATCTTTTCCGGGTTTTGACCGAATGCCTTTACAAGCGGGTCCCTTGCCCTTCGAGTAAAGGCGTCCATGTAAAATCTTCCTTCAGGCAGATCCTGAAAGGATATCCATTTTTCACCGGTCTTTACTTCCTGGGAAGAAGAACATCCTTCCAGATAATGAAGCAGTAATACCTGCTGCTGAAGAGGCATCTCCTTTCCGGAATCATCACAAATATTTTCCATATCAGGCAGAGATATAATGATGTCCCTGTTTAGAAAATTGATAACAAGAGCTTCCTTTCCATCATTCAATTTTCTAATTGCCGCTCCGGATTTTTGCGATACAACTTCCGGTTTTTTTTTGGACAATTCATTCAGTGAGATTATCTTTGCCTGTTTGTAATCATCTATCTTTGCCATTGGAACTCCTTTACCGGATACTGTTTTTTTAATGCCGGATATCAGAATCCGGCGACTAACGCGCATGGGTCAAGTAATTTGACACCCAATTCCGGGGTCCCATCCTTTTATTTTATTAACATGGTAAAATCAAGCCTTCAGATTATGGGACATGTGAATCGGAATGGACATTATTATAAGTATAATTGAGGAACAGATTTCGAACCCAAGGCGAATCAGGAATCCAGCTCATCCTTAACAGTCTTTAAAAATTCTTCTATTTTAAAGGGTTTCGAAAGGGTGCTTCGGGCGCCCAGGCTCTTTGCCAAAGGCAGATAATTCAGAGGATCATTCTTCCCGCCCCCTGACATTGCAATAATCTTTACATCGGGGCACTCCCTTTTCAGTTCCATGATTGTCTCAATGCCCTCTTTTTCAGGCATAATAAGGTCAGTAATGATAAGATCCGCCCCTTTTTCTTTAAAAAGCCTGATGCCCTCGTCACCATCGGCAG
>CAZJOB010000238.1:0-5887 GCA_964547435.1 uncultured Desulfatiglans sp.
GACACCCGAATGCCGGAGATGAACGGGCTGCAATTATTATCCGAGGTCAAAAAACGCTACCCTGCAGTTATACGAATTATACTTTCAGGGGATGCCGATCTTGATACGCGAATGAAATCCATCAATATTTCACACCAGTTTCTGCCCAAACCCTGTGATGCCGCGACCCTTAAATCCACTATCTACAGGACATGTCAACTCTCGAGATTGCTGAACAGCGACTCAATAAAACGAGTTCTGACCCAGATAGACACACTGCCAAGCCTTCCTTCGATATACATGGAAATTATTCAGGAACTGCAGTCGCCGGACGCCTCAATGAAAAAGATCGGTGAGATAATTACCAGAGATGTCGCCATGTCGTCCAAGATACTCCGGCTGGTGAATTCCGCCTATTTTTGTCTGCCCAGGCATATCTCCAGCCCTGAGCACGCCGCGGTTATTCTCGGCATGGATACTATAAGGTCTCTTGTCCTGGCGACCAAAATATTCAATAAGTTTGAATCATCAAATATCTCCGATGATTTTTTTAAACCGCTCTGGGAGCATAATTTCAATACGGGAAGGATCGCCAAATCAATAGCCAGAAAGGAAACTCAGGACCAGAAGGTTATTGATCACGCGTTTATGGCGGGCCTTCTGCACGATTCAGGCAAACTGATTCTTGCATACGGTTTTACGGATCAGTACGCTGACATCATAGATGAAAGTCTCACGAGCGGCGAGTCTCTCTGGGAGGTTGAGAAGAACTTTTTCGGGATAACCCACGCCGAGGCAGGGGCTTATCTCATGGGGTTATGGGGCCTGCCCTTTCCGGTTATCGAGGCCATTGCCTATCATCATTCCCCCGGTTTAAATATCGAAAGCGGATTCAGTCCTTTAACCGCTGTACATATAGCCAATATCCTGGAACATGAAAGATTCGACCCGGAAAAAAAGGGCCCTCCACAGGGACTGAATGATGACTATCTGGCCGGGCTGGAATTTAATAAGAACCTGCATTATTGGACGGAAATCAGGCAAAATATATCAAACGGAGTTTATTAAATGGAAAACAAAATCCTTTTTGTTGATGATGACGCGAATATCCTTGACGGATATAAAAGGCAATTGAGAAAAGAGTTTCATATAGAAACCGCTGAAGGGAGCGAAAAAGGCCTTGAGGCAATAACCGAAAGCGGGCCATTCGCGGTAATCGTTTCAGACCTCAAGATGCCCGGAATGGATGGAAATCAATTCCTGGAACGCGTGAAAGAGATCTCACCGGACAGCATAAGGATACTGCTTACCGGATACGCGGACCTGTCCAGCGCTATTGTGGCAATCAACAACGGAAACATTTTCCGCCTGCTTACCAAGCCATGCGAGAAAAGTGTCCTGATAAAGGCATTGAACGAAGGCATTGAGCAATATGAAAAGAATGCAAGGGCCAAAAAAATAGAGAAAATGCCCAATGCCACCGCAAGAAAAAAAATACTTATAGTCGACGATGACCCGGTAACATTAAAGCTGCTTCAGAAAACGCTTAACAATATGGACAATCTGGAAGTATACACAGCCGAGGATGGCAAAAAGGCGATCAACCTGCTTAATCAGCAGAGTGTCGACCTTCTGGTGTCTGATCTGCATATGCCCGGAATAAACGGCCTTCAGCTTTTACAGTATGTAAACAAACATTTTCCCGGACTTCGGGCGATTGTTCTGACCGGCTGCGGAACATCAAATATAGAGAATAAGATCAAATCTATCGGCAGTTATCAGTATTATGAGAAGCCGCTCGATGTAAACGTCTTCAAGGAGGCCTCTTTAAGGGAACTGCAGGCATCCCCTGTTGGTCAGATACACGGAATCAACATCTCTTCATTTCTCCAGCTCATAGATATTGAAGGGAAGATCTGCACGCTTACTGTTCGTGCGCAGGGTAAGACCGGTTATCTCTATTTTCGCGACGGAGATCTTATCGCTGCTGAGACATTCGGTAGAAGAGGAGAAGAGGCGGCGCAGGAAATTATCAACTGGAGTGACAGCATTATAGAAATTGCCGATGTGTGTAAAAAGAATAAACGGGAGATAGAAAAACCTCTTATGCAGATACTCATGGAAAGCGCCAGAATAAAAGATGAGGAAAATGAAGAAAATCAAGAGGTCGAGGAATAATATGTCCAGAATAATCACAGTAACAAGCGGCAAAGGGGGCGTTGGAAAAACCAATATCAGCGTCAACATGGCCCTCTATCTTGCCGGCCAGGGATACAGTGTCTGTCTGTTTGACGCGGATATGGGGCTTGCCAATGTTGATATACTTATGGGCCTGTATCCGGAATATACGCTTGAAGATGTATTTCTCGGAAATAAAAGCCTGCATGAGGTTATTATCTCGACCCCATCGGGAATAGATATTGTTCCGGGCGGATCAGGGGTAAAGATTCTCGCTGACCCGGAACAGAAAGATGTTGACTCACTGATAAAAACCTTATCCGAACTGGATAATTATGATTTTCTGATCTTTGACACCTCAGCGGGCATCTCAAAGAGCGTTATCTCATTCTGTATGGCCTCTCCGGAAATAATCCTTGTGGTGACGCCTGAACCCACTTCCCTTACCGACGCCTACGCCCTGTTAAAGATCCTGCGTTTGAACAAATTCGACAGCACTGTCATGGTTGCTATTAACCAGTGCATGAGCATGGAAGTCGCCAATAAATTATACACAAAATTCAAGGAGGTGGTTCAGAAATACCTTAAATTAGATATCTTCCCCATCGGTACAGTGCCCCTTGATTCTCACGTGCCAAAGGCCGTGAAGGAGCAGAAACCCCTTCTTTCGGTTTATCCCAATTCCGATTCAGCCAAGGGAATAAAGAACATCGCCAGGCACCTGATCAGCAAGGGTTCCTCTGATATTGATGATTATGATCTGACGGATTTCTGGATCAAATACCTGGATATGTTGAAAAGTGATTCAACAATAACAGACAATAAAAAGAAGGCTGTACAAGCCGCCGAAGAACTGCCGGTTGCCCAGAAGAAGTTATTGAGAGAACCGGAGGAAGAGGAGACGGCCGGTGAACCCGAAATAATCGAGCGGCAGATCCCGGCCAAAGTTGCTGATGAAGCATTGATAAAAGACAGACAGGTAGATGCCGGCGATATATCCCGAATGCTGGAAGGCCTTGTCAGGGGTGTCTCAACCATATCTTCCGAACTTGGGGCTATTCGAAAAATGATGGAAAATGACAGAGGAAAGATTCTAAAACGCGGACTGGATTCTGAAAAAACAGGCCCGGTCATATAATCTCAGGAGTAATTCCGTTTACTGAAAAATAGAGGGAGATGTTTTGGCATTTATTAATATTGAAAAAAAAGAGATTCAGGCAAAAATCGTCTACTACGGGCCCGGCAGGGGCGGCAAGACGACCAATCTTGAATTTATACACAAGGAACTAAAGGACCGCATCAAGACGGAGATGATTACCATAAAGACCAAGGGCGACAGAACCCTTTTCTTTGATTTTCTTCCTCTGGATGTAGGTAAAATAAAGGAATATTCATTGAAATTCCAGTTATACACCGTGCCCGGACAGGTCATGTACAATGAAACCAGAAAACTGGTATTAAGGGGCGTTGACGGCATAGTGTTTGTTGCCGATTCCCTTGCCCTGAGAAAAGAGAAGAACCTGATCTCTTTAAAAAACCTTCAGGAGAATCTGAGTTCCTATAACAAGGATATCTTTAAAATCCCCCTTGTTATGCAGTTTAATAAAAGAGACCTGGAAAAAATAGGCATCCCCTTAACGCCTGTTCAGGCGCTTCAAAAAACACTGAACAGCAAACTGAAGGCGCCCTCTTTTGAAGCGAGCGCCATTAACGGGACCAATGTCTTAACAACACTGAAAAAAATTGTCAACCTGACCGTTCAGTCTATATCCAAAGACCTTGATTAGGCAGGAATATACAGGACCGCGGAAAATGAGCACACAAACAGACATAAAGATCAGCATTCAGGAAGCGGAAGTCTATCATGCCATGGGACTGCCTAAAGAGTCCCTGACCCTTTATGAAAAAATACTCCTGAACTTTCCTTCACGCAATAAGGAGACCCATTACAATATATTAAAAAAGATCGACGTCTTAAGGGCCGAGATCATTGAAAAATATCCTGAAGAGGCAGAAGGTTTTACTCAGGAGGAATTGACAGGCATTCAGGAAGTCCTGTCGGCAGTGGATGAAAATGCGCCTGCCATCAATGACTGCGCCTTTGCCTTTAAGGAACTTGGTCTATATAAAGAGGCGCTTGCGGAATATGAAAAACTCTTCTCGCTCGATTTTCCCTTTAAAATGATACTCCCGGATGTGTGTGACTGCCTTTTCAAACTCTATCCATCCATGGAAATCATCCTTCAGATCGACAAGTTTTTTAACAAGTTCAATTTCGATAATGAACGAATGGCCGAAATAAAATATCAGCTCGGTCTCGAGTTCGAGAAAAGAGACAGCAAGGAACAGGCCCTGTATTATTATGAAACCGCAACAGAACTGGATCCTAAAAACGAGCAGATCAAAAAGAGATTAAACGCCCTGGCAGCGCACTTTGCCACAGGATCGAAATATGATTATCTGTTAAACAATGAGAAGGTCACCACGGAACAACTGCTTGAAGCGCTTGCCATGTCAAAGAAAAGGAAGGAGAGCGTTGAGAACATCCTCGTAAACCATTTCAAGGTCAGCAAGGAGGATGTTGGAAAATCACTCTCGGATTGCTACCGGCATCCATTCAAGGCATTTGATCCTGAGGCCTCTCCTCCGGTTGAATTACTTTCGAATCTGAAAAAATCCTTTCTGCTTCAGGACCTGTGGGTTCCATTAGGCTGGGAAAAGGACAGCATTCAGGTGCTGATTGACGACCCAATCAACCTGAACAAGGTTGATATTGTGATGGCCCTTCTCAAGGCAAAAAAGGCCCAGTTTTTTATCGGCATCAAGGAAGACATAGAGGCGTTTATAAAGCTCTTTTTTGAAGAAAAGAAAGCTCCTAAAGATGCTGAATCGTCCGAGGCAAGTTTTGATGAATTTGATATGATGCCCGATATCTCCTTTGAAGAAGAGGAAGAGCAGCAGGAAGATCAGACAAGTGAATTAAATGAGGCCTCAGGCAAGATAGTCAAGCTTGTTGACCAGATCCTTGTGGCGGCTTACCGCAAGAACGCATCCGATATCCATATTGAACCTTCACCTATTACAAAGGCGACAGCCATCAGGTTTCGAATGGACGGGGTGTGCCAGGAATATATTCAGACGCCCAATACCATGGCCAAGGGCATCCTCTCAAGGGTTAAGATCATGTCGGGCCTTGACATAGCGGAGAGGAGGCTGCCTCAGGATGGTAAAATCAAGTTTAAGAGAAAGGGCATCCCTTCCTTTGAGCTTAGAGTGGCCACCCTGCCCACTGCGGGGGGATACGAGGATGCCGTTATGAGGATTCTTGCCAAGGCCGGCGCCATGAAACTGGATGATATGGGCCTCAGTGAACGAAACCTTGAGATCATGAAAAAGATAATCGCTCAGCCTTACGGCCTTGTGCTTGTGGTCGGCCCGACCGGTTCGGGAAAAACCACCTCCCTGCACAGCGCACTGGGATATATCAACAAGCCCGGCGTAAAGATATGGACTGCCGAGGACCCGGTTGAGATTACTCAGCAGGGAATGAGACAGGTGGAGGCCCACCCGAAGATCGGCCTGGATTTCGCGCGGATCATGCGGGCATTCCTGAGGGCTGATCCCGATGTCATAATGATCGGTGAGATGCGTGATCATGAGACAGCTTCAATAGGCATTGAGGCATCCCTCACGGGGCACCTGGTCCTCTCAACCCTTCACACAAACAGCG
>CAZJOB010000239.1:0-5872 GCA_964547435.1 uncultured Desulfatiglans sp.
CCCTTCAATAGGGGAAAAGGCGGATTCCAGTTTCTCAAAGGGCAGAACATCGGCCAGACCTATACCCATAACAAGAAACCACGCCAAAAAGTATCCAGCCACAAATAAAAGACCCTACCACCATCTTTGTCTCAATGGGAAGCCAGGGTTCTACTTCGCCGATAGAAGATGTTTCCTCTTCTGTTGGGACAGTCCTTTCCTGGTTTTCTCTGATAATGTCGTTTCTCCAGGGTTTTTTCCTGATCGTTCATTTTAACACCTCTTAAAGGGTTTTTTTAAATATGGAATAAATTTCCATTCCTTCATGTCAATCTGGAAGGTCTTCTAACCGGTTTTTAGCTGCCCGGCGTAAAAATGCCCCTTCTCTCAAGAAGGGTTCCCTCATTCTGGTACAGATCTATAATCGCCTTGATGTATGTTATCACCGCGTTTATCTCTTCAAGCTGCCCCAGCAGATAATCCCTCTGGGCCTGGGCCACAAGAAGCGCTGTTGATTTTCCGACCCGGAACTTTTCTGTCTCGGCCCTTAAAGACTCTTCCTGAAATTTTCTGGTGGCCGCCGTGGCAGCAACCTGTTCCCTGGCCCTTTTTATCTCAATAAGCGCCGACCTGACATCCACCTCCACAAGCTGTTCCAGGTTGCCCAGAGCCTCTTCTGCCTGCCTGCTGCCGAGTCCCGCCCTCTGATGACGCGCCTTGTCCGCCCTGTTTCTGAGCGGGAATTCAAAGGATATCCCGGCTGATACATCGTATTTACTATCATTAATATTCTTAAATGCTGTCCCGAATGAGTCCGAATAGCCTGTCTTGCCAAGGGTAATAAAAAAATCGAGCAGGGGAAGCAGCCCGTTCCTTGTCCTTACTGTCTCGAGTTCCCCGCGTTCAATCTCAAGCCTTGCCTGGTTAATCTCCGGCCGCATTTGAAGGGCGGCCTGAACGTGATTTACTGTTTCATCAATTATAACATTCGCCGCGACAGGCTCATCCAGGATTGAGATCTTTTGTTCCATAAGATTATGATCTGTATAATTAAGCAGGCGTCGCAATCTCAGATCAACAAGAGACAGGTCGCTTTTGGCGTTTATCAGGGCCTCACGACGAAGCGCCACCTCTGCCTGCGCGGCATAGATCTCAACTCTAGCGAGTCTTCCTATATCGACTCTCTGCTGGGTCTCTAAGAGCTGATCTTCTGCAAGTTTTAGTGAATCTTCGTAAATTTTGATACGTCGCTCTCTCAGTATATAATCCCAGCAGGTCATCTCAACCTCCGCCACCAGGGATTCCGCAAAACCCCGAAGCTGGTATTCAGAAATCTGACTTGCTGCCTGTGCCCTGTTGAGGTTTGCCAGGTTGACCTTTCTTCCGAACCCCTGCAAGAGAGGTTGATTTACTGTTATTTTTCCCTGAGCGCTGTGAACGCTGGATCTGGCCGAATCAAGGTCTTCTGCTGCCACACCTGCCGAGACACTGGTTCCTGTTGAGAAACGCTTTGATATTTCTACGTTGTGCTGTCTTCTCTCTATTTTTGTAAGGTCTACAATACCGCTGGCAAGGGTGCTTTCTGAATAGGTGCTTTCTGCAGACAGCACAGGGTCAAACTGAGCCTCCTGCTCAATTTCATAGGTCTTCATGATCTCAGGATTCAGACGTTCAATGCGAAAGGCCCTGTTGTTTTCAAGGGCAAGTAGAATAGCATCCTGTATTGTTATTTTCAGGGGAAGATCCTTAACTGATCTGGACTCAGTCGAATCTGCATATAAAGATCCGGTGAATAAAAACAAACAGATAAGCACTGATCCTAAAAACCTTCTTCTGTTGAACTTCATACTTAAACACGCTCCTTTTACCCGATAAAAACTCCCCTGACCACACAGCCCCGATTACTGCTTCAGGGCGAAGGCGACCGAGCCCTGTGCCCTTTCTTTTGCATTGCATCATGGCTGAAAGCCATTCCCACAAAGGGCAGGCATCCCGATGACGGCGTCGGGACCCCTACAATTACAAAATCCTGTTTGCCCTACGCCATGTGCCCTGCGCCCTGAGCCCTGTGCCTTTCTTCTATCACCCCTGTTTCCCTGCCTTGTCACGGTGAAACAATGAATAGATCACAGGAATAATAACCAGCGTGATTACTGTCGAACTTGTAAGTCCTCCTACAACCGCCCTTGCCATGGGCGCCTGTGCGTCAGCGCCTTCTCCGATTCCCAGGGCAAGTGGAAGAAGACCGAAAATAGTCGTAAGGGTTGTCATAAGAATAGGCCTCAGCCTTCTGCGGCCGGCCTCTGCAACCGCCTCTCTCACCGGCATGCCTTCACCAACCAGCCTGGCTGACTGATCCACAAGCAGAATGGCATTATTCACGGCAATGCCCCCCAGCATGATGCAGCCTATATATGACTGTATATTCAGTGTGGTCCTCGTTAAAAACAGTATCAAAAGAACCCCGACCGCTGCAACAGGAACAGAAAACATTACAATAAAGGGGTCTCTCAGAGACTCATATTGAATAGCAAGCACCATATAAACAAGAATAATGGCAAGCAGAAGTGAGATTATCAGTTCGGTAAATGCCTCCTGCTGTTCTTCATAGCTTCCAGCGATATGTATCTCATATTCCATTGGTCTTGGTATCTGGTCAACAAGGTTCTGAATATCAGCCGCTACTGAACCCAGGTCTCTGCCGGAGACATTCGCTCTCACGGATATAATGCGCTGCTGATCCTTTCTCTCGATCATGGCAGGACCGGTTCCCGGCTCACTGCTTACCACGTTCCTGAGCGTCACCTGCTCCCCTGTCGCTGTTGTAAGAATAAGATCCAGGACCTCATCCAGAGACAGCCTTTCCGCGTCTCTCAACTGTACAAGTATATCGTATGAATTGCCCTCTATTCTGTATTCACCGGCCCTCGCCCCTGCAATGGCAATCTCCAGCACTCTGGTCACATCGCGAACACTCAGGCCGAGATCGGCTATCTTATCCCTGTCCACCCTTATCTCCTGCTGCGGGACACCGGACCTTCTGCTGATATTCGTGTCCGTAATTCCCGGCACACCGGCTACAACCTCGGCAACTCTCTCGGCAAGCATATCCAGGGTGTCAAGCTCATAACCCCGAATTTCAATGGAAACATTTTCATCGCCGCCTCCGAGGAGCCTGCTTAGAAAAAACTGCCCCTGAGGGGCATTTACCCTTATATCCATGCCCGGGATCTGGCCGTCGAGTCTGCGGCGCAGGTCATCTGCAACTTCAACGTTTGATCTTCTGCGTTCTGACAGAGGGACAAGCGAAATCCTGATACTGAGCTGGGTTACTCCCCCGGCTCTGCCTCCTCCCCCCACGCTGACCATGGCAGATTCCATTTCAGGTATGCTGGAATATACGATTTCTTCCACCCTTCCGGCCTGTTCATCCGCAATATCCAGACGAAGACCGACCTCCATTTCACCGGTTATACTCACTTCACCCTCATCGCTTGGCGGAAGAAGTTCGGAACCTATAAGAGGAAACAGTAAAAGGCTCGCCAAGAGAACCCCGCCGGCAGTTGCAAGAGTCTTGCCTCTGTTATTCAGCGCCCATTCGAGAAGCCTTTTGTATGATTCATTGAGTCTGTCAAGCAATGCCCCCGAAGCCGCCATCAGATCTGTAAACCATGAATCCTGTCTTCTTTCCTTGTTTCCGGTTCTGCCGAGAAGTTTTGAAGCAAGCATGGGGACCAGACTCAGAGATACCATAAGTGAACATATCAGGGAAAAGATGATTACATAGGCGAGCTGTTTGAACAGTATTCCGGAAACACCTCGCATAAAGATAATGGGCATAAAGATCACCAGCGTTGTTATGGTGCTGGCAATAATGGCGTAGCCCACCTCCTTTGTTCCTTTGATGGCTGCCTCATCAGGGCTGTCCCCATACTCATCCCTGTGACGAAATGCATTTTCAAGAACGACAATTGAGCCGTCCACCATCATGCCCACCCCCAGGGCAAGTCCTCCAAGAGTCATGAGGTTAAGGGTAAAATCACCGAAATATATCAAGCCAAAGGTGGCAATAATTGAGATTGGTATGGCAAGGGATATGATAACCGTGCTGCGGACATTTCGAAGAAAAAACAGGAGCACCACAATTGCGAGGCCCCCTCCGTATAGCACCGAATTTGTAACATTGTTTATGGATGTTTCTATGAATTTACCCTGGTTTATAACAGGGACAATCTCTATCTGGGGAAAATCCCTGTTTATATTTTCTATCTCTTTAAGGACATTCCTTGCCACCTCCACGGTATTTTTATCCGACTCCTTGCGAACGGCAAGCCTCAGACCAAGTTTTCCATTCACCCTGATATGCCTTGTTATCTTTGTGTGAGTATCCTTTATATCCGATATCTGGCCCAGGGTCACCGCCGCTCCATCCCGGGTCATAATAACCGTGTTTCTGATCTCTTCAAGATCCTTGAACTCAGCCGGAGCCCTGATGGTTATATCATAACGGCCCTCTTCTATGCTGCCGGCGGGCCGGTCAAGGTTGGAATCCCTTATGGCCTGAAGAATCCGGTCAAGCGGTATGCCCAGGGCCTTTATGCTGTTGAGATCCAGTTCCACCCTTATCTCCCTGTCAAAACCTCCCCACAGGTCCACCTGCGCGACACCGGGAATTCTCGAGAACCTGTAACTTACCTGGTCTTCAACAAGCTCTGTAAGCTCTATAGGGTCGAGATTGCTTGAGACGCCCATGATGAGGATTGGCATGGCATTGATATCAAATTTTCTTACCCGCGGCCGTTCCGCGTCCAGCGGAAGCCGGCCTATGCCGCCTTCCACATAACTCTGAACATCTATTGCCGCTGTATTAACATCGGTTCCCCATGAAAATGACGCCCTTACATTGCTTCCTCCTTCAGACGAAGTAGAGGTTATCTCCTCCACCCCGGGGACCGTGGCGACCATCTCTTCGATTACCTGGGTAACAAGCCGCTCCACAACCTCCGGACTTGCGCCCGGGTATGATGTTGAAATCGAGACCGTGGGAAATTCTATATCAGGAAGAAAATCAATGCCTAACCGGCTCAGAGACACTGCCCCCAGACTGACCACTATAAGGGTCAGCATTGTTATTACTATGGGCCTTTTTACGCTGAATTCCGCTATTTTCATTTGACAGCCTCCGGGTTTGCAACCGGTATTTTCGCGTGATTTCCCTCGGCAAGGAGAATCGGAGAGCCGTCATTAAGAAGCTGCTGGCCAAGGGTTACCACATAACCGGTTTTTGATAAGGTGTCACAAAACACCTGAACCCTGTCGCCTTCACGTATTCCGATCTTAACTTCACACCACCTGACGCTTTGTCCATCATCGCTGACCCTGAAGACCCCGTCCTTGTTGTCCCTTTTTGTAAGGGCCTGCTGAGGTATTATTTTAGTATTGTCCACCCTGTCAAAAACGATTGTAGTCCTGACGAACATGCCGGGCTTAAGCATCTGCTGATTGTTTTCAATTAATACCTCTACCCTGGCCTGCCGCGTTTCAAGACGAAAAACAGGCGAAATTCTGCTTATCTTGCCTGTAAACCTTTCTGCAGAATACGCGTCCGTGGTAAAGACGGCCGTAAGCCCAGGCTGCAAAAACTGATACTCCCTTTCTGTTGTATAAAATACCCCTAAAATCGGGTCCAGCTCAACAATACGCATAATAGTGGTATTGGCTGAAACCGTGGCGCCTTCGTTCACATATCTCTCGGCCACTGACCTCTGTTCAGCCCCTTCTGTCCATTCCGCTTTTATTCTGGTATATCCCTGTCTGATCCTGGCCGTCTCCAGCAGAGCCTCGGCCCTGGACACCTGGGACCGGGATACTTCGAGTCTTGCCTTTTTGGACA
>CAZJOB010000240.1:0-5827 GCA_964547435.1 uncultured Desulfatiglans sp.
GGCATATTTATCAGTTCATCAAGCTCATGCCATTTAAGCTGGAGTGCTGCCGTGTATACAATCGGTTTAAAAATCGAACCCAGTTGCCTTTGTGCATCAGCCGCCCTGTTAAAATATCGATTGAAGAATCCGCCTACCATTGCCTTAATCATACCGTTTTTCAATACTACGACACTTCCTTCCAGTTCCGGTATTTCCCATAACATCAAAATTTCATGGTCTTTACCGCCATACAGGGAGAGCACTGGTATAATATCACCTTCATTAAAAAGTTTTAAAAATTCAAGTACGTCGCTTTCTCTTAATTTAGCGCCGGCTCCTGATTTCCATGAAAGCCATGCCTCTGCCATGGGCCTGATGCCATCAATATCTATTCCCCCTTCACCGCTTTTCCATTTTACCGCGATAACAGGGGCCTTAATATCACGTTTAATCTCTGTAATCTCGGCAAAGAAAGGAAAGCCCTCGCTCCGATCTTTGTATAGAACACCGTTTTTCAAGAGATATCTTTCCTGAAAAATTTCCTTATTGTATCCGGATAGTCTTATATCCAGTAAAGGAAGGTTTCTCCGAATACTTTCTATCGAGGCACGTTGCATCTCCCTGGAAACTGAAGTATGAATGCGAATACCCGATGTGGCTATATTGTCTATGCCCTGCTCATGCAAAACTTTTCTAAAATAATCCGATTCCAGTTGTTCCTTTATGTAATCAAGTATTACATCCAGCCTGTATGTGACTTTTCCTTCATTAAAAGGCACCTCCTCTTCAATTGCCTTGGTATATTCCTCTTCAGTAATAAAATTCAATTTCTTCATGTTCTTCAGGACATGGTTTTTCCTGTCAATGGCAAATTTCATGGCCTGCTTCTTTTTTTCTTCACTCTTTTTTGTAAAGGGATCATACCTGCGAGGAGCATTAACCATACCGGCAATAAAGGCGGTTTCCACCAGATCGAGATCCTTTACATCCTTATCAAAAAAATATTCAGAGGCTATGCGAAGACCTTTACCAAAGCCGGTCACTTCAAACTGGTTAACATACATCTCCAGGATCTCCTCCTTTGAATAGGCGTATTCCAGAAAAAGAGCCCTGAAGAGTTCTTTAAGTTTGGACATAAAACCCCATTTTTCTCTTTGAAATACATTTTCAGCAGTTTGCTGGCTAAGCGTGCTCCCGCCCTGTACCACTCTTCCAGCCTTCAGGTTGGCGACAGTCGCTCGTATAAGAGCCCTTATATCAAAACCATGATGAGTGTAAAAATTCTTATCTTCAGTGGCAAGCAGGGCCTTGATGTAAAGCTTCGGAATATCATCATACCGGATATATTTGCTGTGTATTTTTTCGAAAAAGACGCCGATAGGGGTTGAGTCGTCATCATAATAAACAGGACTTTCAGAAAAGATGATTTTTTCAATAACGCCTCTTTCGATTTGATCCTTGACATCTACGTGGACAATTATGAAGAATACCGCAAGCACAATAAAGATTGCAGAAATTATTGCGAGGGAGGAATAGAAAACAATCTTAAGAATTTTTTTCATATGCTCAGACTATGGCTCCTGAAAATATAATTGAAATAATAATAGATTCATACAAAAAAACAACGCTAATTGAAAGTAAAAATATAATGTCATCCGAATTGCAATGGCACTCACGCTGTTCAAGATGATCACTTTTCGAAGAATATAATACATTAAAATCAGATTTAATATTTAATTATATTATACTAATATTACTACTAAAAAAGCATCATAGATATTATGGCATCCTGTTTCCTTGACAAAACATATTTTTTGTATAGAATAGTCTAAATTTTTTAAGAAGGAGGCAGAAGATGGACAGTGAATCATTTATAAAAAATTCCACAGTCTCAATAGTCTGTGGAATTTTTTCTATGATATTGATATCAAGTTTAATCGTTTTACCAAAACAGTCTATACACACAAGAATTAAACAACATCTCAAAGATCCCCGGCCATACATGGCCAATGTCACACAGGAAGTCACCAGAAAATATTTTAAACCTATTTTAATACCTTATGAAAGAGAATTAAAATATCATGATCTGGTTATGGAAGCGGCTGAAAGACATGATGTTGATGCCGCTCTTATAAAGGCTATCATTATGGCTGAGTCATGCTATAATCACATGGCACTATCAAAAAAGGGGGCACAGGGCCTGATGCAGCTTATGCCGGCTACTGCCGGCGCCCTTGGCGTTGAAGACCCCTTTAATCCTGAACATAACGTGAATGGCGGGGTAAGATATTTTAAAAACCTTCTTGATCAGTGCAGGGGAGATGTAGAACTCGCCCTTGCAGCTTATAATGCGGGCATAGGAAAGGTAAAAAAATATAACGGCATCCCGCCTTTCAGGGCAACACAGATCTATATTCAAAAAGTCTTTATGTATTACAGCCATTATAAGAGTTTAACCAGGGTTTAGAAGACCCTTTTTAAGATTGGATTTTATGAGGACGGCCTTGAAGACCGTCCTTTTTTATTCTTGACCTTAAAGTGCAACAGCAAATATAAATGATCTGATACATCAAGGAGATTTTTGGTTATGAATAATATATCAGTGGGTATTATATATAAGCACAGATTTGAACCTGGAAGAATTGAGGCAGAAAAACTCGAAAAATGGCTTAATGAAAAAGGAATAACCGCCGTCTCAGAGGAAATGCAACCTGGTGATGGACCGGAGGAGTCGGTTATTATAAATAAGAACACTAAATTTTTGGTTGTTCTTGGGGGTGACGGGACCCTTCTCGGAGCAGCGAGAAAAACAGGAAAATATGGAATACCCATACTGGGGGTCAACATCGGAGGTCTGGGTTTTCTTACCAGCATCCCGCTGAATAAGATGTATTCCTCAATAGAACTGATACTTGAAGATAATCTTGAGGTCGAACAGAGGTTAATGATCGAGACAAAAGTGCTGAGAGACCATAAAGAGGCGTGTCGGTTTAAGACACTGAATGATGTTGTTATAAACAAGGGCGCTCTTGCAAGAATAATAGATCTCGATGTATTCATAAATGATGAATTCCTCACGACATTCAGATCTGATGGCCTTATTATTTCAACGCCGACCGGTTCCACAGGATACAACCTGGCGGCAGGAGGGCCTATTCTCTATCCGACAATGTCCAATGTGATATTAACTCCTATTTGTCCCTTTACTTTAACCAATCGGCCCCTTATTCTTCCCGATTCGGCTGTTATATCCATATTAATGGTCAAGGAAAGCGAGGAAAAAGTAAGTCTTACATTTGACGGTCAGGTTGGATTCGATCTTCGGCATGGAGACAGTATCCTTATATATAAATCAGATGTCAAAATCAGCCTGTATAAATCCCCTGATCAGAGCTATTTTGAAATTCTCCGGACAAAAATGAAATGGGGCGGGGCGACCTAGGACAGGAAATATGGAGACAATTAGCCGATTTTTTCAGGTGAATAGTAATTCAATCCACTATCTCAGGTGGATTATTGAATCATATGACGGAATAGCTGTTGTAACGACCACTGAACCGGCCAGGGGGATCATAGAGCTGAGGATCGCCCCGGGATGTGATTCTATTGTTGATGAATTAATAACTTCACTTAAATATGATGAATCAATCAGGATAGAAGAGATTGTCTCTGAACAGTAATTGCATTTTTGAACAATATTAAAAGGATTATTTTAATTGAAATATTTTTATATCGCAACAATGGGATGTCAGATGAATGATTATGACTCGGATCATCTCAGTCAACTTATTGCAAATTACGGGTATGCCCAGGTTGCGGACCCTGATAAAGCGGATTTGATATTCATTAACACATGTACTGTCAGGGAGAAGGCTCAACAAAAGGCATTCAGCCTTTTGGGAAGAATGATAAAGCTCAAGAAAAACAACCCCGATATAAAACTGGGACTTATGGGTTGTGTGGCTCAGCAGTATGGAGCAAGACTGATAAAGAGGTTCAAAGATCTGGATATTGTGCTTGGGACAAGAGAGGTATCAGGCATTCATCAAATTCTTGACCGTGTCATTTTTCAAAATGAAAAGGTAGTGGCAACAGACATTTCACGACTGCCTTCTTATGAATCGTGCGGTAATCTTTTACAAAAAGAGGTGGTAAAGGCAAATGTTTCTATTATGGAAGGATGCAATAACTTTTGCAGCTACTGTATTGTTCCCTATGTAAGAGGCAGGGAAACAAGCCGCACACCGGGCGAAATAATCAAAGAGGTGGAGAGCCTTATTGCTCAGGGTGTGAAAGAAATAACACTGCTGGGACAAAATGTAAATTCATATTATTCGAAAGAGGGGAAGGGCACTGAGTTTCCGGGACTTCTGCGAATAGTAGGGGAGATTGAAGGCCTCAAGAGAATTCGATTTACGACATCCCACCCAAAGGATGTTTCAAATGAACTTTTTGCAGCCTTTGTGAAAATTGAAAATCTCTGCCCGCATATTCATCTGCCATTTCAGGCAGGATCAGACAGGATACTCAAGCTTATGAACAGGGGATATTCCAGGGACAGCTATATATCGCTTGCGAAACGTTTTCGTGAGATAAGAACGGATTTTGCCATAACAACCGATGTAATGGTTGGGTTTCCGGGTGAAACGAATGATGACTTTAAAAAGACGCTTGACCTAATCGAAAAAATAGAGTTTGATAATATATTTTCGTTCAAATATTCTGACCGAAAGGGCACCAGGGCCAGTCAAATGGAAGGCAAGATCGATGAGGATGAAAAATCTAACCGCCTTCTGATACTGCAGGAAATGCAGAAAAGAATCACTCTTGCCAGAAACAGGGTTCTTGAGGGCAAAATTGAACAGATACTTATTGAAGGAATAAGTAAGAGAAAGAATCAGATGTCTGGAAGGACTGGTTCAAATAAAATAGTCAATTTCACATCTGATAATAATAAGTTAGGCGAATTAGTCAATGTTAGAATTAAGCGTGGCTATATAAATTCTCTTCAGGGTGAGAAATTCTGTCTAACGACCTGTAAATGAAAAGAAGAATGAGACAAGAAAAGATTGAATATAAAGATGAGCTAATACTTATAGTTGATGATGATCCATACCTTAGGGAAACTCTTCAGAAACTTCTTGAAGTAATTGGCTTTACATCTGATACTGCTTTTGATGGACAGAATGCATTGCATGCCCTCAGTGAGAAAAAGTATACAATTCTATTAACTGATATGAAGATGCCTGGCATTGATGGAATGGACCTCATTAGCAAGGTGGCAAAAGATTATGAAATCAATATAATAGCCATGACCGGATATTCTGAAGGCTATACCTATGTTGATGTAATAAACGCCGGAGCAAGTGATTTCATCAAAAAGCCATTTGGAATAGAGGAGCTTGAAGCAAAGATTAGAAGGATTATAACAGAGAGAAACCTTCGAAAGGAACTTAACCGCTTATCCATAACTGATTCGTTAACAGATCTTTATAATCAAAGGCATTTTTACACGCGACTTAATGAAGAGGTTACCAGGGCACAGCGACAACGACATCCGATCTCACTGATCCTTTTGGATATCAATGATTTTAAACTATATAATGACAAATACGGACATCTTGAAGGCGATGAGATACTTCGTGAGGTAGGAGATATAATAAGAAGGTCTATTCGTGAAGCAGTGGATTCAGGTTATCGATATGGTGGTGATGAGTTTGCAATGATCCTTATTGACGCTGATCTCGAAATTACAAAGGAGATCAGCTTTCGTATTGAGAAGGCGCTTGAAAAAAAAGGTAAAGTAACGGTAAGTATTGGTTATTCCAAATATTCTAAGGGTATG
>CAZJOB010000241.1:0-5761 GCA_964547435.1 uncultured Desulfatiglans sp.
GTACCTGGTAAAATATCACGCGTAGGCAATATCATCATTGAGACATGGGAAGGCGCAACACTCTGAGGGAGCGCGAGATGATCCCATACCTGATCAGGTGTCATATTGCGGACTTCCGGTGTAGCCGAGGCCCAGGAGCCCAAAGACCCGCTGTGTCCCGGTGTATAGAAGCGGACCACTGTCTGGGGCGTGGTCGTTCGTATGATATAGGCAGGATTATTGCTGTCATCAAAGGGAGGAAACGTATAGCCGTAGGATGAAAGAAAGACATCGTCGTGAAGATCCTGGCTTGTTCCGCTCCATAGTATCTCACTGTCGAGGGGCAGTACTTCCTCACCGGATGCCCTGCCCATGATGGTCAACAACAGGATAAAAAGGTATGCGATTTTTTTGGCTCTATCTAAGAATATCTTCATTATATCAATGGTTACTCCTTCATTGCTCAAAAATTTTTTACCAATTGGTTATATACCCTCAAAGGGAGGTTGCCCTAAATGAATGGATATACTATCAGAAAAGGGAGAATGATACAATCAGGTTATCGATCTTCTAAGATATAGAAATCTCAGCCGATTCCATGATTATGTCCGGTTCATTCAGACCCTTAAGTTCCATGATGTTTTTGTAGACCCTTCGATAGATAAGTACAGCCTTCACCCTTGCTTCACCCGAATCGGGCGCATCAAAAAGGAATTCACCGGCATCCGACTCAAACGCCCCGATCCTGGTGTCAATTACCACGCGGGTTGGATTCCAGTAGGCAGCCGTTGGTGAATCACCCGACCACTTTTCTTCAAGCAGTTTAACATACACCTTTCCCGGAAGACCCGCGTAATTGCCGTCGTTCGGATCTCCGGCGCCGCACCATTCCGGGAGTACCGCACCCTTCTTTAGAGGTAATTCAGATGCGCCGCTATCGTACGCTCTGACCACAAGTATTACATGCCTTAAAGGTGTGTCTGTGGGAACATGGTGACCGGTTTGATCATTTATAACCTTTGTCCTGACCCTTAACCCTTCAGTCGTCCGTTCCGCCTCCAGTGTCAGGGACACGGAGTTCTGAAGAAGATCAAGGTCCCTGGCGCCGGGCATTCTGTGGCCTGCAAGGGTATCGGGATCGCGCTTAAGGCCGCCTTTTTCAGGATGGGCAAAGAATTCAGCCCCCGAACCCTGCATGTGGCAGTCCTGACAGGTTTTTCCTGTCTTTTCGTCGCTGTAAGGACTTCTAAGCCACTCTTCGAAGGAATCATATACAACCGTGTCGCCGAAAACCCCGAAGTGGCACGGGGCACAGAACCGGCTCTGCTTCTGAAGCCCGGAATATGTGTCCTCGCCGGGCGCGATATCGTCCAGGTGACCAATAAACAGTTGATGCCCATTGAAAGGTCTCCTGAATTCGTATGAAAGGACACCGGGTCTATCGGGAGAAGGAAGCCCTGTGGCAGAATCAAGGCGCACGTCCCAGATTTTATGACAGAAGTCGCAGTTGATCCCTTCAGTTCCGACCCCCTGAATATAGGCAGGATCAGTGCTTATCGGCGCATTGACCGCTGCCGCTGCAAGGTGGCAGGCCCCGCAGTTGCCGGGCGTATTAGGGTTATCAAGTCTGTAACCCGGTCCATACCAGGGTTCCTGCGGATCAGGAGGAAGCTTATGAAGCGTGTTATCCGGGGTGTATCTGTAGCGGGTTGATTGACTTCGGCGGCCTGAGGCGTCTGTCCCGTAATACAGTGCAAGAAAAATCGGATTTGCGGCGGATTGGGAATGGGCGTCCAGAAGCCACTCGTCAACAGGAAGAGGAGTGTTGGTAGCGGAATCTCCGCGAAGGTGACACTCCGCGCACCCCTGATTATCACCTGAATCTTCCGAAAATATGGAGGGCAGCCACTCGTATTCGGGATTATCCCATTTGCCGTGCCTGTGAAGAGATATTGTAACGCTATTTTCTCCGGGAGAGGCTTCAACCGGGCCGCCGATGAAATATCCTTTGGCCCAGGCCGTGAGTTTGACAGTACCGCTTAAAGGATAGGGAACAGCCAGTTTAAACTTTCCGCGGGGATCGCTTAAAACGCTATGCTCCGTCGTCTGTATTCTGACAACAGCGCCGGAAACAGTTCCATCTTCGTCAATGACAATACCTTCGATAACCCTTTCAGGAATCTCTCCCTTTGCCGGAACCGGGAACCACGGCTGAAGCAGAATTCCGGCTAAAACAGAAGCAGCCACAACCGCAAACCATTTCGAACCCCTCTGAATCGAGATTGCTGCAGAGGCGCGACGGTAAGGAATTTTTAATAACTCTTTGCGCACCCGAAAACCCCTTTTAATGCTGTTTTATATCTCACTTTTTCATGCAGGGCAGAAATCTTAAAAACTTTTTAACGGAACCCATCGTTCTATACTCCGTGCCCTGTTGCCGGAAAGTCTTGACACTATATGCTCCTTTCATGATAATACGAAAGCTATCATATTATCACTTTTTAAACAAACGATGGCTTTTAAAGGAGATGAAATTATGAAATTTAAAATATATCTGGTGTCCATTCTGTTTCTTTTTCTGTTTAATATGGCGTCCGGGCAGGTAAACGCTTCAGAGTATAACAGCAACTGGCCCGCCTGGCGCGGCCCCCTTTTTACAGGTGAAGTCGTAAAAGGCAACCCTCCCACTGTCTGGAATGAAGAAAAAAATATCAAATGGAAGACTCCCATACCGGGCAAGGGCCTTTCCACGCCTATAATATGGGGTGATCAGATATTTATAACCTCTGCCGTTCCTCTTGATAAAAAACTTTCTGATGAAGAATTGGCAAAATTAAAAACAGGGGGAGCCTCATGGATGCAGCCAAAACTGCCCGAATATCTCCAGCAGTTTGTTGTTTATTCAATTGACAGGAACAATGGTAAAATCATATGGCAAAAGGTTGTACGCGAGCAGTTCCCCCATGAAGGCACCCATAACGACGGAAGCTGGGCTTCACAATCATGTGTGACCGATGGTGAAAATCTTATTGCATCATTTGGTTCTTTTGGTATTTACTGTTTTGACCTCAACGGCAATCTGAAATGGGAGAAGGACCTGGGTGACCTGAATATCAGGGCCTCTTTTGGAGAAGGGAGTTCTCCGGCCCTGTATAATGATTATCTAATCGTGAACTGGGATCATGAAAAGGATTCCTATATATATGCCATTAATAAAAAAAATGGCGAGGTTATCTGGAAAAAGAAGAGGGATGAAAAGACCTCATGGTCAACACCCATCGTTGTCCCGGTTAAGGATAAATTGCAGCTTATCGTTGCGGCAACAGGAAAATCAGTGGCCTATGACCTGAATAACGGCGATATAATATGGGAAATTTCAGGCATGACAGATAATGTAATACCCTCACCGGTAACAGATGGAAAATTGGTTTACCTGATTAGCGGTTTCAGGGGTGCTGCCCTTCAGACAATCAGGCTGGAAGAGGCAAGCGGGGACCTGAAAGACTCATCCTCAATAGTTTGGACATATAATAAAAATACGCCCTATGTTCCTTCACCGCTCCTCTACAATGGCAGGTTGTATTATCTGCGCGGGAATGATGAAAGGCTGAGCAGTGTAGATGCTAAAACCGGAAAGATATTTTATGAGGCTGAAAAGCTTGATGGAATGAAAGGTGTGTATGCATCACCCATTGGCGTTAACGGCCTTGTTTATGTGCTGGGCAGAAACGGAATGTGTTATGTGATAAGAGATGGAGTTGCTCTGGATGTGGTCTCAATGAATCAGCTTGATGACAACTTTGACGCGTCTCCGGCAGTTATCGGAAATAGGCTTTATTTAAGAGGTTTGAAATATCTTTATTGCATTTCCGAATAGGTCTTCTGCGTTATTATAATTGTGATGTAAACAATGCACTTTCTCTGCATGTCATTTCGACGTGTCAATTGTAAGGGCACGATGCCTCGTGCCCTCACCCTTATTTTAAAACCACACACTTCATCTGTTTCTGGTCTCTTATCAGAAGCTTTCCGTCACTCAATGCCAGGGGCGCCCATGCCTGTTTTGTTTCAAGAAGTTCGGCCTGTGCAAGCACCCTGAATTCTTCCGGGGTCGGTTCAATCAGGTACAGCATCTTTTCTCCGTCACTGCTAATAATCATATCATCCGCGAGTATAAATCCGCCTTTGTCAAAGCCAGGTCTTCTCCCTGTCTTCCATTTTATATTACCCTCAAGGTCCATACACATAAAACCTTCTCTCACCTGGTTGTTGGTGCACTGGCTGTAGAGATGCCCTTTATAAAAAATGGCGGGGTGAACATGTGTTCCGAAATCCTTTGAAAACATGATTTCTTTCGTCGTATATGCATTTCCATTTTTTTCGATCTGTATCAGCGCTCCTCCTGCAAGGTATCCGCCTGTTACAAAAAGCCGGTTATTGCCGATTTCAGTGACATTGGGTACAGGGGTCTTGCATTTCCAACCATCGTAAGACCATAAAAGCCTGCCGTTATTCGGGTTGAATCCCATGACCGCTCCTGTACCGGGGATCTCAGGACGAGTAGCGGATATCATGACCAGATGATCTTCATTATGGATTTTAACAATCGACGGTGAGACATACCCGGCGCTTCCGGGCAGTCCCGGTGTTTTCCAGATAAAATCCCCATTCAGTTTGTCATATGCCACGATGCCCGCCTCTTTTGTCTGGGACGCGATTATGACCATGTTATGATAGATAATCGGGTTCTGTGCAATTGCCCACATGGGGATATCGGCCTTGCTGAAATCTGTCCAGAAGTTCTTTTTCCAGAGGGGTGTATGGGTATTTTTATCAATACAAAGGAAATTGCCAAAGGCATCAGAGACATAAATTCTGTTACCGTCTATTGTGGGCACTGTTCTTGAGCCGTCATAACTTACAGATCCGGGGGCCTCATTTCTGAATGTCCATTCCTCTTTACCGGAGATAAGGTCAAAACACCTAAGCACATTTTCTTTATCGTCCACCCGGTCGTATACATATACCTTGCCTTCGCTTATTGCCGGCCCGCCAAACCCTTCACCAAGGGGAACTGTCCATAGAACCTTTGGCCCTTCTTTTGGCCATGATCTTAAAAGCCCTTTTTCACCGGATACGGCATTTCTATCCAGGCCAAGGTACTGGGGCCAGTCAGAGGCCAGAATTGAATTAGTCGCGAGTAAAATAGAAATTAATAGAATTGTTCTAATAATTTTCATACCTGGTCTCCTTTTAAAATTCGGTATATTTACATGTATTATAGAGTCAATGAACAGATAGTCAATCCATGTTGAATCGTACCCCTTAAACCCTTTTTTATTAGTAAATGTCCAATGTCAAGGTTGACCCCGTTTTTTTCTGTACAGATACCCCTTTTTACAATAAAAAGGAGTATAAACGGTTCACAGGCCTGTGTAGAAGCATGTGTTGCAAATACACTGAAGGTTGTAACTGAACTGCCGGATCAGAGAGACATAAACGAATATGACCGAAACCTTCAGCCGCCAAAAAAACCCATGACCGATTTTTTGGGGCTCCAAAGGCCAAGGCAAACAACGAGTAAATGAAAGGAGAACTATTATGGCTACACCAGGATTTGGCGGAAAATTACTGCTGGTTAATCTTACCAATAAGCAGATAACTGCATTGGACACAGAAAAATATGAACAATTCGGCGGTGGGCATGGAATGGCCACTGCACTTTTCTGGGATTATTGTGTGGCGCCGGGAGACTGGGATCTTCAGGATGCTTTTAACCCGA